>NZ_JAVLSP010000077.1:0-20665 GCF_031528575.1 Candidatus Sororendozoicomonas aggregata | reverse complement strand
GGGGTGGGTACAGAACCAAACAGACCACCCACAGGGCCACCGACCACGGCACCGGATAAACCGGCACCCATGGCACCGTCTGTGGTAGCCACATCTCTGCCAATATGCTGCTGGCCAAGGTTGCTGGCAACGCTCTGGCCGTAGCCCTCAGAAAATTCCTGGGCACCTTCAATGCCCGCGCCTTTAGCGACCGCCCCTTTGCGGGTTGTCGCGCCTACCCCTTTGAGCAGGTTGCCCATCATAGGGCCAGCAACCCCCATACTGGCAGCGCCGACACCGGCACCGTAAGTAAAGGTTTCCTGTCCCGCTTCCTGGGCTAACTGTTCCCGCGCCCGCTCAAACGCTGGCAGGGTATCCCCGCCCCCTTGTCGCTGGTAAGCCTGTGAGTACAATGCCTGAAAACGAGGCAGGTCTTTGAGGTCGTCATACCCTAGCTGGCGCACGGTGTTTTTTGACTCTTCAGCGGCACCGGCCCCAATCATGGCACCCCCCGTGGCACCGTAACCGGCAACATGGGCACCTGTATCAACCCTTTTTTCAAGGGCGTGCAGGCGCTCAAAGTCTTTAACGGTTTTAGCTTTTTTGGCCTTGCCAGCAAGGTCAAAGGCCCGTTTGCCTTTTGCCACCGATGACAAGCCTTTCCCGATCAGACCACCGGGAGCCATTGACGGCGCGAAGCTGCCGATTCCCGAAGCGAACTGTAACCCAAAGCCACCGAGGGTGCTGCTCTCTTTGAGGCTGCCGTCATCGTTAAACCCAAACCCTTCCATTGCCTGGCGACCAGCGGGTGACATGGTTTCAAGCTGCTCATCGCCCCAGTCGCGGAAGTAATCGGCAACGGCATTTTCACCGTCACCGCCCATCAGGTAATCCGCGCCACTGGCCAGATCAGCGACACCTGTGAGCAAACCCTTGTCAAAGGCATCCTTTAAATCCCACCCGTACCCCTGTGGTGCCTCGGCAGGCTCACCAATCAGCTTGTTAAACCGTTGCCATTGGGGTTCTGTTTGCGTGGCGGGTACCTTCGGCGAGATGTACTGATCAAAGTACTGGCGTCTTAGGGAAAGACGTTGCTCCGGGTCGGCTTGCTGATAGTCTGGCCTGCTGGCAAAGTCCTTGAATTTAAGCATCCGTCATCCCTGTGTTGGCTATACTAAAAAAGGTATAACTTGTTTGTAATTCTTATGTGGCAAATTTTTGAACACAAGTCGGTAGCCAAACAGCTAAAATCACTACCGACTGACATCCTCAAACGCTACGAAAAATGGAAGGATGTCATAGGCTTGTCTGGGCCTGTTGGCGTGAAACAGATTCGTGGATTCCACGATGAAGCCCTTACCGGCCATTGGCAAGGCTATCGTTCCTCACGATTAAACCGGCAATACCGGGTTATCTACTTCGTTGAAAGCAATCAGGTTCAAATCAAAGTAATCAGGGTTTCTGCGCATGACTACAACAGAAGGTGAATGGCAACCCGCCAAAAAACAAATCGACGTATCCGTTGGTGAATCCCTGCGTATCATGCGCGAGCTTCAGGAACTGAGTCAGTCCGAATTGTCCGAGCTTACCGGGATTCCCCAACCCCACCTGTCACAGCTTGAAAGGGATGAATTACCTTTAGGCGTGAACCGTGCCAAAGTGCTGGCCAGAGCCTTGCGGTGCCATCCCGCGGTATTGCTGTTTCCGGGCTGGGACACTGAGCGACCACCGGCAGCTTGAGCATTAACGCCTCGGCATATGGCCGGTATAAATATTTGATGGGTCGTACTCTGGCCTGTTCATTTCTGGCCATGACATACCGTTTACCCTATTCAGATAATGTGCCGTCAGTCCCGCGCTACCGGGCGGTTGAAACTGTTGGGGCGGTGCCGCCGAGGTGGGGCCAAACTGGGTTTGTTTGACGGCGCTGTTTTCTTTACCTGGCACCGTGGGCGGGGGCGGTGACGTTTCTGTCGGCGGTAGCGGCGCCTGGGTTTCCCCCATACCCTCTAAAGCACCGGCCAAAGGATCATCAGCGCCCGCTCCACCGAGTAACTGACCGTCTTCGTTCACCTCGATCATTCGCAAGGTACCGTCTGGGAAAAATTTTACTGAGCGCTCCTCAATATCGGTGCCATCGGCACTGGGGATTTTTATGCGCTCAAGTTTGTAAGGGGCTGATGGTTTGGCTGTTTCAGAACCCGTCTCAACCTGTCTAAGCTCCTCTTGCAACATGCTCAGGGCCGTGTCCCGGTCGGCATCCATTAACAGATCCACAAACAGATCCCCTGTGGCGGCAGCGGCAGGGTCGTCCGGGTGATTACTGCGGCGCTGTGTCATGGGTGCCTGATAGTGACCGCCTTTGCCATCTTCCACAGCCAGAATGGGAATCAAGCCCTTGCCATCAGGTGCCATCCGCAAATCAGTAATGGCTTTCCCCTGACCGATCTGCTGGCCATAGTCTTTGTTTAATCCTTTGAGCAGGGCAGGCTTGATGCGTTCATCCCACAATCGCGGACGGTGTTTTAACGCGTTAAGTCCCTGACCAATAATCTGCTGGCGCTGCTGGTTATTCAATGTTTGCCTGTCAGCTTGTGCTCGCAGGTCATAATACTGGTTTTGCGCCTTGGCTTTTTGCTGGTGCAGACCGAAGACTTTATTGCGATAATCGGCATCCTGAGCACGGTCTGCCCGGCTGTCATCGTACTTTTTTTGTTGAAAAGCCTTATTATCGGCATATTCCTGCTGGCGCAGTTTGCGATCATAGAGTGAATTGATGGCACCAAGTCCCTGAAGAAACCCGGTGCCAAAGGCGTTGCCGTTGCTCATGCCTCGCTCCCTTTCGTGGCCGCGTTACCTTCAAGCTGTCGCAGGCGCTTGTCCATATTGCGGATGGCACCAAAAGCCACCATGGTAGCGTCGCCAAGGTCAACCTGTTTGCCATCGCTCATGGACGGCGGCATTTCCTGCGCCATGCCCCCCACATGCCCATATTCAGCCCGGCCACCGGATTGCCCCGGCTTGTAGTCATAGTCATAATTGTTGAAGCTACGGGCATCGGCCATATCCTGCTGGTCATTTCTCGGCTGAATGTTTTGCTTTTTATTTTTGTCAGACACCATATAACTGGTTGCCATACCCAGGCCGATTCCGGCCAGACCCCAACCATTGCCCTGACTTTGGGCGGCATTTTGCTGGTTGGTTATGTTGCGCTGTTTTTCCATCGTGCCTGCCTGCTTGATACCGGATAATCCCTGTTGTTGGGCGCGGCGGCCTAATTCCATAAGTGAGCTTCGCAGTTGCCCGAACCGGTTGGCCGATTGCTGGCGCGCGCTGTCACTGGCCCCCATGGTGGTGGCGTTGCGACTGCGTTGCCTGCTGGCGTTGTGCGCCTGTTGCTGCGCGGCTGTTAACGGCTTGCCAAAACCAGCCAGTTGCCGCTCGCTCTGCCCGGCAGTGGCATCAAAGGCGCGACCGGCCAGTTCACTGGCAGCCTGGGCATCCTGGGCAACTAACCCTTTATTCATTGCCTGCGTGACCAACTGCCGCTCATAGGGCAGAAACCGCGCCATATAATCGTTTTCAAGTTCCCTTGACAGGGCCACCTGCCGACGCTGCACACTGTAATCGGGCGCTGCGCTGCCGCCACCACCTCCTCCACACATAACCGTGTCTCCCTAAATACAGGGTTTAAAACCCAGTAACGCACTCAGGTTTTTATTAATGAATTAACACTCATGAATTATTATTAACAAATACAAGCAACCTGATTCTGTTTTGTAAATTTCTGTAATGATCAATGCTGTCAGAGTTCTATTGCTGGTTAGGTTAACATGCTCAGCATGAGCTTTATGGAGTATGAATTGAGATGGAATCACAGTGGCTTGAAGTCAGAACAGAACAGCAGGGCGCTTGCATCATCCGGTACAAGCACAAAAACAGTAACCAGAAATTTATCATCAGGATAACAGAAGAACAAACCGAGGAGCCGGAAAGTGTTCATGCTTATCTAGCCAGGGTGGATCAAGACGAACTGGCCCATGGCGACAGGTTCACGTTGCTTATTAAGTCAGTGGAGCGCTACAACAAAGCGCAGAACACCAGGCACCCATCTTTCGAGACAGCACTGGAATACATCGAAAACCGCTAACCCGCACCCTATCCTGCCAACAACCAGACTTTTGATGTGTCTGGATACCTCAGTCAATTCAGCTCCTACTGTATCCGTGAGTCGTAGCAAGCATTCTATGGTAAACTCTGCCACCAGAAGATTATTGTTATGCGTAGTTTGGTGACAGGTATGGTGACAGAAATAGTTCAACTTGATCATATATGCCTTATTTATCAAGGGGATGCAGATATAATCTATAAACAAGTCCAGAACATCCAGTAATCCCGGAGTCCTTATGTTCAAAGGTAAACTGTATATTATTGCAGCCCCTTCCGGTGCGGGGAAAACCAGCCTGGTAAAAGCCATGGTTGCTTCCACCCGCCATGTGCAAGTGTCTATTTCCCATACCACGCGACCTATGCGCCCTGGTGAAGAGGACGGGATAAATTATCATTTCACGGGTGTTGATGACTTCAAAAAAATGCTCGAGGAAGGACTGTTTATCGAGCATGCCAAGGTGTTTGGTAACTATTATGGTACCTCTGAACCCTGGGTGCGTGAGCAAATGGATAAAGGTGAAGATGTTATTCTTGAAATTGACTGGCAAGGTGCCCGCCAGATTCGTCAATTAATGCCAGACTCAGTGAGCATCTTCATCCTGCCACCCTCAAAAGCAGCATTGCGTGAACGGCTTATTGGTCGTGGGCAGGATGATGATGATGTCATCAAGCGCAGAATGGCTCAGGCTGTCAGTGAGATGTCTCATTATCATGAGTTTGATTACATTGTGATTAATGACGAATTTGATTTGGCCCTTCGGGACCTGCAAACCATTATCCGAAGTCGTCGGCTGTCTACTGGCTGGATTCAGCATTATAAAGAAACATTGATCAAAGCCCTTATTCAATAAGAAAAGCTGCCTGTCGCTCCTGTCATCAGACGGCAGGAATACTACCAATGACCTCTGATAGCGCTGGCTGAACCATAAGATAATGGGTGTGTGAACTATTCCATCCAGTTCAGTTTGCGTTCAAGGTCAAAGCCTGTGAAAAACACCGAACCACTGTCATGTGCTGAATCAGAAGCATTCGGCAAAATATCATTTTCATCTTCATCTGCACCGGAAAAATAAAACGCGCTAAAACGGATCAGGCTGATATTGCCAGCGAAAAATCGTTTTTCGGACTAGACTGACAGAGCAGAGCCTGAAGAGTACTGACTCGTAATCACTATGAAGTTACCTTCCTCAATTCTGCTATACGACGCTAAGTTTTTAAACGCAATTACAGAGCCTGAGTGTCTGGCATCACGGACGCTGCCTAAGTCATACTGAAGACAAGCCGGAGATGTTATGAAAAATAGAGCATTATTACTGCCTTCTACTGCCTTGGCTGTAGCCCTCTTAACCTCAACAACGTATGCTGAACCCTACAAAATGAGCGTAAAACAGCTGAACGCTGATGAAGCTGCAATTCTTGCCAAAGCACCTCCAGGACTCAAACTCACTAAAGACGCCATAAAAACCCTTGATAATAAAGCAGTGGAAGCTATTACTATCAATGGTAAAAACAACCCTGACAATGTAAAGCGTGTTGAGCGAATTGTTGATCAGAAGAAATGGAATTATTTTTTCCCTATGCGCAAGGCAAGCTACACCTACCTGAATTTTCTAAAAGGTGTGGGACAATTTCCAGCCTTTTGCCATACCTATCAGGATGAACGCAAGGCTCGGTCCGATGAAATTTGCCGAAAATCCCTGGCAACCATGTTTGCCCATTTTACTCAGGAAACGGGTTATCATACCCCCGGCGCTCAATATCCCCAGTGGCGACAGGGCCTTTTCTACCTCCGGGAGATAGGCTGGAATGAACAGTCACCTAACGGCTATGGTGAATGCAGCCCAGACACCTGGCCGGGCAAAGCTTACCCTTGCGGCAAAAATAAAGACGGTTCGTACAAAAGCTACTTTGGCCGGGGTGCTAAGCAATTAAGCTGGAACTACAATTACGGCTTGTTATCAAAGCTGATTTTTGGCGATGTAACAGTTCTGCTCAACCATCCTGAAAAAGTTGCTGACACCTGGCTTAACCTCGCCAGTGCTGTTTTTTTCTTCGTTACCCCTCAATCACCAAAACCCAGTATGCTTCACGTAGTAGACGGCACCTGGCAGCCTAATGCACAGGATCGTGAAAAAGGACGGACTCCGGGGTTTGGTGTTACTACACAAATCATCAATGGTGCTGAAGAGTGCAAGGGAACAACAGAAAGCCAGGAATCCCTTGACCGCATTTCATACTATAAAAGCTATGCAAAGGAATTAGGCGTCAATATCCCCGGTGGTGAAGTGCTTGGATGTGCAGGAATGAGTCCGTTTGATGAAAGCAGTAGTGCAGCCCTGAACGTTTACTGGGATAAAGACTGGGGTTGGTCACCTGATACCAAGACTCATGAGGTTTACAAATGTGAGCTGGTAAACTACCAGGGTCCATACTCTGCGCTTTTTAAAGGGGACTATCGTAAATGCGTGGAGCATAATTTTGATGTCGTCATAACAGGGTAATCTCGTTTTTACCTGGAAGTCTGAAGGAAGTCTGACTGCCTGGCTGAGCTGTTTACCTGCCTCACCGACCAAATTGTGGCAGGCAAGGTGTCTGCTGTGCAATAGTAAAAAGAGATCAAGGAGGATCTCAGATGCTTTATGTACTAAAGGATAGTGAAGGTCATATAACAGCTGTGTCAGAGCAGGCTATTTCCAGTGATTGGCATGCGGTGAGCCTTGAAGACGAGGCTCTGCATGCCTTTCTGGAAAAAAACCCCACCATGGGCAATAAGGTCATGGAAGCGGCTGATGCCGACTTTATCCGTGTACTGGAAGACGTCATTGATCTCCTGCTGGATAAAGAATTGATTCGCTTTACCGAGTTACCGGTACCCGTTCAAAATAAACTGTTAAATCGCAGACGCTACCGGGAAAACCTATGCGGCAAAAAAGATACCACACACTTGCTCGATAGTGACGACCAGTTGATATAGGTTTTTGCATCTTTCATCCTGAAACAAGGAAACCTGTAATGAAGCTGGAATGCTGCCCCTGCTGCAAAGGCCGAGCCTACTTTGCCGATATGCCTGTCAACGATATGCTGCTATGGCAGGTCATTTGTGAGGAATGTGGCATGGCAACAGCGTATGATGAAGATAAACTATTTTGCCGTGATCGCTGGAACCTCCGCCAGGAGCGAAGCAACCTGAAAACCTGGGTCACGGCACTGGGAGCGTTGGCTCCCTTTCTGGCCATTGTCTTTTTCCTGGCAGGTACGTTGACCGGTGCCAGTTTAACGCGCTAACTGTGCACAGGTTTACTCTTCTCACACAAACTATCATGCAACGTGTCTACCAGAGCATTCATAAACTGAATGTATCCGTCTTTAGTATTGGTTATATCCGAACCCAGCGGGTCCAGTACCCCAATTTTCACTGGCAGCCCTTCAGTAAGTTGGCTGATATATTTGGGTTCAAACTGAGGTTCCCGAAAAATACTGGTGTGTCCGGCCGCCTCTAGTCGCTCTCTTAGCTGCTTCAGATGCTTCGCCCCTGGCTGTTGCTCAGGGCTCAGCGTAAACGTGCCGGCAATGTTCAGACCAAAGTAACCCTCAAGGTGGCCAAAAGCATCATGGAACACGAAAAAAGGCTTTTCCTGAAGGCCTGCTAACAGCTTTTTATTACGTTCATCAGAAACCTTTAACGCTTGCTCAAAGGCAGCCAGGTTAGCCTGGTATTTTGCCTTGTTTTTAACGTCAGTATCCATGCCCACCAACTTACTGGTAATGGCTTTAGCCATTGCCAGCGCGTTGTCAGGATTTAGCCAGATATGAGGATCATAGCTCCCGTGACTATGGGTGTGACCATGTCCTTCATGATCGCCTTCATGGCCGTGGTCATGCTGATCCACCTCTTCTGTGGGCCGTTGGCTGATTCCCGGTACATCAATCATAGTCAGGACAGAAGCGGGTTTTCTGTCTTCCATTAAACCACTGAGAAACACCTCCATATCGGAACCAATCCATAATACCAAATCCGCGCTATCGAGTTTTTTCCGGTCCGAAAAGCGTAAGCTGTAGCTGTGAGGAGAGGCACCAGGCGATAAAAGTACGTCTGTTTCTGATACCCCACTGGTAATAGCTTGAGAAATCAATTGCAGCGGTTTGATAGATGCCAGCACTGTTGGTGGCTCACTTGCCGAAACCTTCAGTGCAAAAGGTAAAAACAGTGCCGCAAAGCAGTATATTAATGGCTTAAAAAACGGAGACATAGGTACAGCTCGAAGTACAAAATACAGATACGTTATAATATAACCTAAAACCCGGACTACTGGTAAGGCGTCAACATCATTTTTGATATAAAAGGTGGATACTTCTTAAAATATCCCCGATTAATGAGAAAGTCATGGGTAGGACTTACGCATTGATGGCGGCAGAAAATGTCGGTAGCAGGTGATCGTTGCCGTCAGCAAACCCTGCGTTAAACCCACTAACAGCCTTCTTAAAAAGCCCTCGTTGATGCTGATAACTGTTTTCAAACATCGGCAATATCTGCATCTTTTGGAGATGAACATAGCTCAATATCGCTGCAAAAATGTGATTTCTTATCGGTCGTTCGTTGCGTATTTGAAAATGCTTAATATGGCAAACCTGCTTGATTGCCCTGTGATATCGCGCAATATTCCAGGGCTGATCATGGATATGAAGAAAGCCTTGATGGTGGATATCCGCTGTCTCTGGCAAATAAGCAACGTAATGACGAGGCTGGTTTTTTAGCCGTGTTCACAGGCGTTGTGCTTTGCCAAAATCCTTGAGCCAAACCTCAAAACCATGATCAGGTATATCAAGGCTTTGCACTTGCCGCCACTGGCCTTTTTCCACGGACACCGTCCTGTTGGCTTCAACCGCAAATATAAGCCCGGTTTGATAGTTTTTATCGTCTTCAGGTTTTCCTCGCAGCTATACCTTTACAGCTATACCTTTAGTTGACACTCGTGAGTATGTGGATGAGAATAAATCTCTCAGCAAGTAGAGAATAATTACAAAGAAAAGGTATCAAGGATGTCAAAAGATGTATTTTTGGGTATTAACTTATTACACGACACCTCTGCAGCCACCATCTACGATAATAAGGTGGTGGCTGCTGTTGAGCAGGAGAGGTTTGATGGAATAAGGCACTCAACAAGTTTTCCAAAAGATGCCATAGATTTTTGCCTGGATGCTACTGGGGTAAAGCCCAAAGTTATAAAAGGCATCGCCACTACTATATGACTATTCTGGCTTTATCCATACACTCTCTTTATATTATCAATCCAGAAATAAAATAAATACTGATTGTCAATTGTAGGCTGAGCAGGTGGCTTACCAATTTTCTAATTCACAAGATGAAAACATTTCTAACTAATCTGAGATTATGAGTATTTGTAAATATGTCTTTTGATAACTTCATACTTTACGCCATAACCGCATTTCTAGCGGCTATATCACCAGATCCTAGCGTAATATTCACTATTAACACAGCGGCTTATCATGGAATGAGACTGGCTTTAATTTCTGCTTTAGGCAATACAATAGCTATTTTTATATTATCTGTTATATCAGCCATTGGTTTAGGAGCAACCATTGTTGCATCTGGTATTCTTTACAATACGATCAAACTACTAGGAGCCTGTCCGAGAATAGACTACCCTACTGCGGTTGCGATAAATTGGTCTAAAAATTCCTGCTTCTTCGTCAAATAGCCCCACTATTATCCTCAGAAGTAGAAATTTTTATGCTAAATTTCTCGTAATCCTCGCTACGGGCGCTATTCTCGGTCAGGCTCCTAGGCTCCTTATACTTAATATGTTTAGGTATTAAAATATTTTTTGAACCTAGAACTCATATTAATAAGGATATGGATAGTTTGCACCCTCTGAGTTCAAAAATTTTTCTTAGATCGTTTTGGATTTCAATGGGCAATCCAAAAATAATTTTATTTTTGATTTCTCTTTTTCCTGCTTTTATCGAACAGGAATATAACCAAACAGTGCAATTGGTCATTTTGTCACTGATATTTGTTTTTTTACTTTTAGCACCTTGGTAATCTATATATTATTTTCAAACTTTTTTCTGAAAAAAATAAAAAACAATTTGCTGATAACTAAATTCACTTCTCTTCTATTTATCGTAATAGGCGGGAGCATAGCTATAAGTACCCTTACAAGCATATGGGGTTGAATACCACTAACATTGATAGAGAGTACTCAAAGTATATCTACGCAGATTTCAGAAGTGATTTTGCTCTCACATATAGCTAAATTACACGTTGAGATACTCTTCACTATTGCTTACCCATCGGTCAATCAGCGGGGCAACATGCTCGGGTGTCTTTTCCATCAGCTGTTGTGCCGCTGTTCGCACATCCACCAGCAAATCACGGTCACGCTCCAGATTCGCCACTTTCATCTGGGCCAGACCGGTCTGGCGTGTGCCGAGCACCTCACCCGGACCACGGATTTCCAAATCTTTTTCTGCAATCACAAAACCATCCGATGAATGGCGCATCACCATCAGTCGTGCTTTGCTTTGCTGAGATAAGGGCGCGTGATACATCAGCAGACAATGGCTGGCCACAGAGCCACGCCCCACACGGCCACGTAATTGATGCAATTGTGAAAGCCCAAGGCGCTCCGGGTTCTCAATAATCATCAAGCTGGCATTGGGCACATCAACACCGACTTCAATGACCGTGGTAGCCACCAATAGATGTAAATGACCGGCTTTAAATGCCGTCATTACTTCTGCTTTTTCGCTTGCTTTCATTCGACCATGCACCAGTCCGATGGAAAGCTCTGGCAAAGTGGCTCGCAACTGCTCAGCCATGACTTCCGCTGCCTGGCACTGGAGTGCTTCTGACTCTTCAACCAATGTACAAACCCAATACGCCTGTTGACCTTTGGTACAGGCGCTGCGTAATCGCTCAATCACCTGATCGCGCCGATCATCTCCTATAACCACGGTATTCACCGGCGTTCGACCCGGAGGTAACTCATCAATAATCGAACAATCCAGATCAGCATAAGCCGTCATCGCCAATGTTCTGGGAATAGGGGTTGCCGTCATAATCAGTTGATCGGGCTGCCCACCAGCCTTCTCGCCTTTTTGACGAAGCGCCAGGCGCTGGTGAACACCAAAACGGTGCTGTTCATCAATGACAGCAAGCCCCAGTTTATGGAAGTCAACATCCGCCTGAAACAAGGCATGGGTGCCCACAACCACCATGGCTTCCCCGGAGGCAATGCGCTCAAGCTCTGCCAGTCGTTTATTGCCCGTGGTTTTTCCTGAGAGAAAAGCCACCGGAACACCCAAAGGCGTTAACCATTCCCGGAAGTTGCGCTCATGCTGCTCTGCCAGTATTTCAGTGGGTGCCATCACCGCGGCCTGAAAGCCATTTTCCGCAGCCTGCAACACAGTCAACGCCGCTACTATGGTTTTACCAGAACCTACATCGCCCTGAACCAGGCGTAACATGGGTTTTGAGCTGGTCATATCTGCCGAGGCTTCCCGCAAGACACGCTTCTGGGCAGCGGTTAAGGCAAAAGGGAGCTGTTGTTGCAACTGTTGTGTCAGAGTGTGGCGCGCAGGCATACAAAAACCACCGCCAGCACGTACCTTTTGACGCACCGTTCGCAGACTCAGATTGTGCGCCATAAGCTCTTCAAAGGCTAATCGGCGTTGCGCGGGATGCCGCTGACCTGAGCATAAAGCCTGAGCAAAAGCCGAAGGTGTCTGATGTAATTGTTTAACGGCCTCCGTTAACGACGGTAACTGAAATCGCTGGCGCAAGGAGGCAGGCAACCACTCTTCCAATGCGTCAGAGGCAGACATCTTCATCAGGATTTGTTCACATAATGAGCGAATACGTTGCTGAGTCAGCCCCTCTGTCGTCGGATAAACCGGTGTCAGAGTTGCCTCTTTATTGAGCGGCTCATCGGGTTTAACAATACTGTATTCTGGATGGTAAATCTCCAGGCCACTGGCACCACGGCGGGGTTCACCAAAACAGCGTATCTCGGTACCGGGCTTTAACTGGTTTTTCTGTGCGCTGGAAAAGTGATAAAAACGCAGGCCAACAGACCCCGTGCCATCAGCGATACGACATAACAAGCTCCGACGCCGACCTGTGGCAATATCTGCCGAGACAACAGCACCCTGAATAACGGCTTCGCCTTCTAACTGGAGGTGCCCTATGGGAGTTATAGAGGTTCTGTCCTGATAGCGCAGGGGCAGATGAAACAAGATATCCTGGAGGGTATGCAGGCCAATTTTAGCCAGTTTTTCAGCCATCGCCGCACCGACGCCTTTCAAGGTGCTCACAGGAATATGATGAAACGGCTCAGGCACAGCGTAATCCTTACTTTATTTTCTTTTTAGCCCACTGAGCATAGACGCAGAGCGTCCGAGAGTATATCAATAGCTTTGGGTCTTGGAAAGCTGGTTCGCCATGCCAGGGCAACTGTCCTGAAGGGGGCCGGCGAGGCAAAGGGGCGTGTTGTCAGTACATTGGGCGCATAATGACTGTCCACCAGTGCTGACTGAGGTAATACACTGATCCCCATCCCTGATGCCACCATATGCCGAATGGTTTCCAGTGAGGACGCTTCTATGCCACCTGTGTCTTCACCGACTTCTTTTATTTTGGCCAGCCCCGGGCAGGTTTCCAACACCTGGTCTCTGAAACAATGGCCTTCACCCAGCAACAACAGCTCTGTTTTTGTTAGATCAGAGGTACTGATTTCCTTCTTTTTTTCCCAGTCGTGGCCCGCTGGCATCAATACCCTGAATGGCTCATCGTAGAGCGCTTTGGTCAGAACATCGGGTTCTGAAAAAGGCAGAGCGATAATAATGGCGTCCAGCTCACCCATGCGCAGCTTACGACGCAGCACCACGGTAAAATTTTCTTCTATATACAAGGCCATACCGGGAGCAGCCAAGGCCAACTGTGGCACTAGATGGGGAAAAAGATAAGGCCCTATGGTGTAAATCGCTCCAACACGCAAAGGTGTGCTCAACTGATCCTTCCCAGTACTGGCTAACTGCTTGATCGCGGCTGCTTCTTCTAACACCTTTTGTGCCTGCTGTATAATTTTCTCACCCACAGGAGTCATCCTGACAGAGCTACGGGTGCGCTCAAAAAGCGAGATACCCAGCTCGTCCTCCAGCTTTTTAACACCAACACTGAGTGTCGGTTGACTAACAAAGCATTTAGCGGCAGCCTGACCAAAATGCTGCTCTCTGGCAAGGGTGACAATATAACGGAGTTCTGTCAGCGTCATGAGCTACTTACACGGTGATAGACAGTTCATCTATTATGAATTTTTTCACCGATTCTGCAAATGAGAGAAAGCCTCTATGAAAAAAAATGTGCTAATCGCAGGTTGCGGCTATGTGGGCGCGGAACTGGCAAGCCAGCTACTTGCAACACAAACATGCCATGTCTGGGGTCTCAAGCGAAATCCCGGCAATCTACCTGCCGGTATTACGCCTGTCCGGGGTGACTTCTCCAGTACGGAAACCCTTGGAAAATGGCCAGAACGTATTGACTATATGATCTTCAGCGCTTCCGCGAACGAGCACACCGAAGCCGGTTACAGGGCTGTTTATATCACAGGGCTGAAGAACATCCTGAGCCACCTTGTCCGTGAGGGTTATCAGCCAGCAAGGGTGTTTTTTACCTCCAGTACCAGCGTCTATCATCAATGTGAGGGTGAGTGGGTGAACGAGGCTTCCCCAACAGAACCTGCTACTTTTTCGGGTAAAATCATGCTTCAGGCAGAAGACTTATTACATGACGCCCCTTTCCCCTCAACAGTGGTACGCTTTGGTGGTATTTATGGGCCGGGTCGCAACCGCCTGATTCAACTTGTAAAAGAAGGGCGGGGCTGTTATAAGTCACCAGTAGTTTATGGTAACCGAATTCATCGGGATGACTGTGCCGGCATTGTTGCCCACCTGATTCAGCAAGCGGAAAAAAACAACACGGTATCCCCTGTTTATATAGGCGTTGATAACAACCCTGAATCCATGCACACCCTGTTTCACTGGCTGGCTAAAGAAATAGATATAAAATTAGACGACAATTACAAAACACCAGCACGAGGTAACCGGCGCTGTAGTAATCATTTAATACGACAATCAGGGTATACCTTTAAATACCCTGATTATAAAGCAGGCTACAAAGAGGAACTCAGGCTCTGTTGACATAAGAAGCTGTTCATGATCTTTTTTGAACAGCGAAACTGAAGAGAAAAACTGTTTTTTTCAATTTTCTGAAAAGTCTCAATAGCAAACCAGGATACCATTACACCTTCAGCCACTGCGCTCCTCTCCCTCGTCCCTCTGCTTTCAGCTTGCCTTCATCCCGATAATGCTGAATCACTTTTTTAACCATTTCACGACTGACTGTTGGTAGTTTGATACAAATATCAGCCACCGAAAAAAGACCCGACTGCTGCTCTATAACCGTTTGAATCAGTTGTGTTTTTGGTGCTCTGGCACCATTGACACAAAGGGCCGCGATGCGTTGCGCCAGCTCTTCATAGGCAATCAGAAGGACTTCAGCAAAAAAAGTCATCCAGGGAATAGGGTCATGCCTTCCATCATGCCACCCTTTCACGCTGAGCCTTAAAGCATCGTTATAGTTTTCTTCATGTTCAGCCAGTAGCCGCTCCAGGCTGATAAATTGACCCACGTGGTAATCGCAGTGTGACAGCATCAGCAACATGATGAGCCGACTCATTCGCCCATTGCCATCACTGAATGGGTGAACACACAGAAAATCCAATACTGTTGAGCTGATTAGCAGCACTGGATCAATCCCGCCCTTTAGCCCCGTATGAAAAAGTCCGACCGTGTCCATCATATACTGGTCGATATCACCCGTAGCCACTGTTCGATACAGTGTACCGACAATATTGCCCTCAGCGCTTCGCTCAACAATCTTCTTGTTTGTCACTCGCCAACGCCCACCTTCATGGGGCAAATGCCCGTAGAGCAGGGCATGTAGCTGCCTTATCAATCCAACAGAGACTGTCATTTGTGGTGCTGGCTCCATGGCTAAAACCAGTCCATCGGTATAGCCTGCTATCTGCCTCTCAACAGGTGTTTTGGGCTTAGCGACCTTAAGAGCCAACTGTTTAACGGCCTGTCGGCTTACCATGACCCCATCAAGGTGACTACTATACTCCACCGATTCGAGCAGTGCTGTTTGTCTTAAGGTATCGAGAATATCGGGCTGCTGTCTGAGCATTTGTCGCTGACAGGCCCTTTTTTCCCCTAATTGCCGGAAAATTCCAAGATGTTTAGCTGTGAAAGTGTATTCCGACAACCTGGCCAGTGTTTGCATTGCACTTCATCCATTAGATATTTATTGGGTAATATACCAGCCAATCGGCTAAATAAAATCATTTATTACCCATAAAAATCATCAGCATAAAAAATACCTTAAATAATCAGGTAAAAAAGGGGTGTTTTTATTAAAGCACGCTATTTTTGAGAAAAACCAACAAGTTTAGATGGGACGCTTCGCGACGGCTTTTAACCCAAAGCGCATTGATATTTTTATGGAACAATGGTTTTTCTTTTTTTCAGTGGCAAGGAAAAGAGTCTGACGAGCTTTTCATTTTCAACAACCAGATCTTGCCGTGTTATCGACTGGCAGCAGTCACCACATCCCCACCATCGGGGCTGGAAGCCTCTGAGTAGACCGAAGCATGGTGGGAACCCCCTTTCTCACTCCAATTGCCAACGGTATCAAGCACCCAGATTTTTGCCGTTTTGTCACAACTGGCAGTCACCACATACCGACCATCGGGGCTGAACGTCGCTGAGCAGACCAGAGAGTCGTGTAAAATACAGCCTTTCTCCACCCAGTTGCCATTGTCATCCTGCCCCCAGATTATGGCCGTATTTTTGCTGCCGGCAGTCACCACATGCCGACTATCGGGGCTGAATGTCGCTGAGTGGACCGAAGCACGGTGGGAAAGACACCTTACCTCTGCCCATTTACCACTGTCATCCCGCCCCCAGATTTTGGCCGTTTTATCATCACTGGCAGTCACCACATACTGACTATCGGGGCTGAATGTCGCTGAGCGAACCCAATGATGGTGGAAAATACACCCTTTCTCCGTCCAGTTGCCATCGGTATCCTGCCCCCAGATTTTGGCCGTATTGTCACAACTGGCAGTCACCACATACTGACTATCGGGGCTGAACGTCGCTAAGTGGACCAAAGCATCATGGTAAATACACTCTATCTCCGTCCAGTTACCACTGTCATCCTGTCTCCAGATTTTGGCCGTATTGTCACAACTGGCAGTCACCACATACTGACTATCGGGGCTGGACATCGCTGAGTAAACCGAAGCATCATGGTAAATACACCCTGTCTCCACCCAATTGCCACTGGTATCCTGCCTCCAGATTTTTGCCGTTTTATCATCACCGGCAGTCACCACATACCGACCATCGGGGCTGAATGTCGCGGATTTGAGCGGATTATCGTGGTAAATAACCCCTTTTTCCGTCCAATTGCCGTCGGCATCCTGCCCCCAGATCTTTGCCGTTTTATCAAAACTGGCAGTCACCACATACCGACCATCGTGGCTGAACGCCGCTGAGCAAACCCAACCACCATGGGAAATACGCGCTTTTTCTTGTATCTCGAAAAGCTGGATTGCAACAACGGCTTGAGAAAAGGGATAAAGGCCAGTAAGAATAACTGTAATAAATAGTCTGGTAAAAGATTGCATCTATGATAAAACCCTACTTTTTTATTCGCTGATTATTCTTATCCGAACACCTTCAAAACTAAAGCGCCTGTTCTAGGAGGCTGCGGACAAGTCATTATGAACTTATGCCACTTGGCTGTACTGCAACGAGCAGTATAGTCACTCTAAGAAAATTTGTATGGGTTTTAAGGATTTGCAAACTAATAGTCGGCTTTAAAGCTGTTACGATACCCGCCTGATTTATCCTCTGGCTTAACCTTACACTCGACTCTCAAGTTTTTTGATGAACCCGTTTTTTAAAAAGATAGATTTTCACAGAATCAATACCATGCAACGATGGCGATATCAGATAATCAACCTGTCACGGCAGCTTCGTCAACACCATAAAACTCTCACCTTAAAAAACCGATTGAGCAGGGGGACGTAGAGAAGGTTCGTCTGATATTTGAGATGGGGAAAAACAACCTCTTTTAAAGCGATTTCAATGATGGCGATTTCAAACCAACTGAGGATCACTGGAACCGCTGACAACCGTTTGTGCCAAAGTGAATAGCATTGCCTTAGGCACATGATTCAAACGTTATTCCAATGGCAGGAGACAACCCGTCATCATTTCAACACATCAAAAACGTATCAAGTTTCTCTCTGGCTTTATGATTTCGTTTGATCGGCTGCTGATAACAACACTGCACTAAAAACCCCCTGAGGCTGGTAATCCCGGTCATTTTGCTGATACGCCTTGATAGCACGGACTGTGATATATCCTGGTTTCGGAGCATCAACACGTAATGAAGAAGACACCACTTTTTCTTCAGCCCTTGGTATATAAGGTTTAATCAGATCTAAATGCTCAGGTTCAACAACATCTGTCAGCTTATCCTGATGTTGATCTGTCGTTACAGCATAGTTAACGTCCCCAAAGGCTTTATCAGACACAGGCACCCCAGGTAAATTCAGGGCAACCCCCACCTTAAGATGGTTGATATTGCCATTATAAAATGCACCGATGTTTTTTTTAGCTATAGCCATCATTAGCAAATGCCAGGAGGCATAATCCGGGTATTTTTCTTTAAGCGTCATTGCGATACGACTTAGAGAGTCACCTGGTCGCACATAATAAACCGGCGTGCTTTTTATCCCACCGATCTGATCCAGATCAGCAGACTTTGTCCTGGTTTCTGACGCCAGCAGTTTGGCTACAGGTGCAAGGCGGTTTACCGCAACAACGGGTGGGTCATTGAGAGTTCTCACCTGAGGGAGAACAAACTGATACTTTCCCAGTGTTTTCTCTTTGGTGGTCATCATCATAATCAGCAGATCCATACGCTGACTCATGACAGGTTCTTTACTGGTAAGCTTAATAATCGGCTTTCCGGCCAGATTATATTCTAATGAGCTGTTCAGATCGGATATATAATAAGCACGCTTCACTTTATGGCGAAGAAAATCAATTTTTGATGCTGTGTCTACAATGACAGGAGCAGATTCACTGACATTCTGCCCCGATAAGATAATACTGGCTTCAAGCGGCTCGTTAACAGAAGACTCTACCCTTAGTTCTCCCAACTCAAAGGCGGTCGAACTTAGCATCAGGCTCATCCCCGACAAAAAAAATGCCCCCTTTATAGCCCTTATCATCCTTAAGCCTCCAATACCCAATCCTGAACAATGCCATAAAGTCTTATCGACGGAGGCCAGACTTAACTAAATAAACAAGTGAGCTTAAAGGGGAAAAAACGCTATCTGACGCTATCTGACGCTATCGGGCAAGTTATGCCATATATTTGGCAGAAAGCAAACCCTGCGAGTCAAACAGGATAATTAACTCTTGCGTGTTAGCTTCAACAGCAGTTCATAATCTAAAACCCTTTAGAGGCCGTCTTAGCAATAACTGAAAAAGAAAATTTTCTTTGAGCAAATAAACGACAAAATAAATATAAATAATTCGCGTAATCATGTGTGGAAATTTCCCTGTGCCTGCACTGTT
Source organism: Candidatus Sororendozoicomonas aggregata (assembly GCF_031528575.1). Taxonomy (NCBI): domain Bacteria; kingdom Pseudomonadati; phylum Pseudomonadota; class Gammaproteobacteria; order Oceanospirillales; family Endozoicomonadaceae; genus Candidatus Sororendozoicomonas; species Candidatus Sororendozoicomonas aggregata. Next base: position 1,777 of record NZ_JAVLSP010000077.1, on the reverse strand, counting down.
AAGGGGCATACTTAAGCGACACCTATCAAGTGAACATAACGTTATCTGACGCCATATCGGCCCGAAGCAAAGATGCTTGCCCAAGGTCAAAACCTACTACTGAAATACAATATTCAAAAAAACAGCTTAGCTGGTTGTACCCCCTGCCTTTTGGCCAAAGTGAACGATCTTCAGTCCAAACCGACAATTCATTGGTCAAAATAGCTTCTGCCTGAATTTTGATGGATTCAATAATTGCCTCTTCTGAGGACTCCTCATCCAGGAGATAGGAGGCACCCTCAAACGTCCAGTCTTCCGGCTGCTGGATATCCAGCTTTTTTACCCACTCAATAAAAGCATCACGCGGCTTCAGCGTCACCACACAACGATTCACATACTTCATACGTATCACAGACCTGCACAATACTCTGATACCACCACCAGTTACTGCCCGTAAACAGCGCCAGGGAAGCTTGGCGGGTTGGCATAGAAAAAAATTTGATGGCTACAAAATAAAACAGCCAGGCGCTATACGCAAGCCTGCCATAATCGTGGATTCAGTAGCAGGAGCCTCAAAGGAAAGAGGTACCAACCACAAACAAGTTGATACCCCTTTGGGGATTTAAGCAGTTTTGACCAACGGCTTTGATACCATGGTCAAGTATCGTGAAAGCAGCTTATAAAATTCATGAGGCTTTTCCAACATAGGGCTATGGCCACAGTATCCCACCTCGGAATAGGTCATGTTTTTATAACGGGAGGCCAAATCATACCAGGAACGACTCGGGGTAATTACGTCATGATCCCCCCAAATAAGCTGCATGGGACACTTCACCTTTTCAAGGCTTTCTCGGACATTGTACTTCCGACTTATATTTAACCACTTTATGATGGATTTAAAGGTATCTTTTCCAAGAAAAACCCGTTCTATGTCATTAACAGCCCTATGATAGTCTTCCTCAGACAGGTTTTTGCGGTCATACATAACGCGGCCAACAAGAGTATCAGCAGCACCGGCGCCCCCCTCCTTCCAGTCGGCAAGTGAGACACCAACACTAAGCTCATCCAAACCTGGTGAACCACTTATGATAACGCCATTCACCGCGTCAGGAAATGTGGCTGCAAAATCCATTGCTATCAGGCCACTCATGGAATTACCTACCAAAAAAACATCCCTTGTACCTCCATTTTTATAAAGACATTCCTGAATAACCACGCGAGCATTTTCCAATTTGCCACCAAACCCTTCAGGAATTGAGGGTTCAAGAACGGTTACAGTATGACCTTGCTTTCGGCACGCTTTAGCAACATCATTCCATATCCACCCACGGGCAAAAAGCCCTGGCAGGAAAACAATATGACTTGGTGTCATCAGACCCTCCAGCTCCTTGAGATAATTGGCTTATGTTTATTATTTTTTGATGACTACACAGGAGTACTTCCTTTAACTCCAAAAGGGATTAACCCTCCGTTACAGAACTGCTCCCTCAACCAAGGGTTGGTAGAACTTTAACGGCCTATCAAATCTTTTCTTTAGTTGATGCAATAAAAACGCCAACTATTATTAAAAATAAAATTGCCTACTTATAATAGACAGCAAAGTATTACAGAATTATTTCAAAATAATGATAGTTTGACTTCTATTTCTGTCTGCGTAACAGGTGGCAGTTGGTTAATATTCTAGCCCTAGGAGCCTGCTGGACTTAAGACAATTTCGGCCTAAAATCCAGAAAGTGCGAGAAAGTGCGAGAAAGTGCGGCCAGAATTTCCGATCAATTTGCTTAAATAGGTCAACTAT
>NZ_JAVLSP010000076.1:0-21083 GCF_031528575.1 Candidatus Sororendozoicomonas aggregata | reverse complement strand
GAAGGAGCGCCGTACCGGGGAGTACGGTCGACTGAGCAAAACTCCCTTAGAGCCGCAAGGAGCAAGCAAGGCCAGGAGCATGTTTATGAAATATCCGGGTTAGGAGCCTGGTGGAATTGGCCACCGCAAACATCGCAAAGCTTTAACGCTAGGGTTGTGTCGCGTTGGTGCTGTTCACTCGCCACCTGAATTAGCGTTTCTGTAGCCATAGATTAAACTAATCCATGGGTCATTGGTCTCAATCCCATCAGAAAACAGTCCAATTTATCAGGGGTTACTCCATGAAGGTATTACAGATTCATCATGTAATGTGTCGTGCCATCTTGATAGCATCCATGTCAACGAGCCTGTCACTGGCCGATAGTCCACCGGCCCAGACACAGTGGAACACTGGCGCGGTCAATACAAAATATAATCAGGGTGGATATACCGTCAATTGCAATATGGAAGCAACACCTACCGATAAAAAGGATGATCTTCAACAGCATCGGAAAATAATAGGCTACAGTGATCTTTCGGATGAACAGATCAAGCAAATTAACTCAGTCAAGCATATGGGTGAGTTGCTGCAAGCAATGATTAGTCGGCTTGAAGCAATCAATTCCACTGATAAGCGATGGTTAGCCATCGCCAAGACCAATCTTCAGCAGGGTCTCATGGCGGCAGTACGCTCGATTGCCAATCCTGAATCATTCTAGCGCAAACAAGCGTTAATAGACATACAACCATCACTTTGGTCACTCCTGCGAAGGCGGGAGTCCATTTTCTGGTAGATTCCCGCCTTCGCGGGAATGACGACCGTATAGGTATTAGCGCTTAACAGCATTAGTTACTTCCTGAGACTTTCAGAAGCCAAAAGAGAAGTCTGTAATCGAAATCAGGCATGCTAGGAGCCTGTCCCACGACTTCTCTCGTATTATTTTTCCTGAATCTCAGGGCTGAAACCACAACCCTGACCATCCTTTCACAATAAATTAAGATGGGCATCTGATTCTATTTCAGAAAAATACCGGAGAGTCTTAACACGCAACTCCATCGTCGCAACGTCATCGCAAACCATTATGGCTTTTGGGTGCATTTGCAGTGCCGATACCGTCCACAGGTGATTGACAGAACCTTCAACAGCGGCCTTGAGTGCCAGCGCTTTATCCTGCCCTGTCACCAGAATCATCACCTCTTTCGCGGCCATTAATGTTGCCACGCCAATCGTTAACGCGCACTTGGGTACTTGCTGTATATCATTATCAAAAAACCGGGAATTTGCCTGACGGGTTTTATCTGTGAGTGTTTTTATCCGCGTTTTTGAAGACAGGGAAGAACCCGGCTCGTTAAAAGCAATGTGCCCATCATGACCTACGCCCCCCATAAACAGGTCAACACCACCAAGTTCAGCCATTTTCTGCTCATAGCGATTGCACTCATGCTCCAGATCTGGAGCATTACCATCAAGCAAGTTAATGTTCTCAGGGCGAATATCAATATGATCAAATAAGTGGTTGTACATAAAGCTGCGATATGACTGGGAACTCTCAGCAGGAATACCAACATATTCGTCCATATTAAACGTCACTACATGTTCAAAACTCACTTCTCCTGACTGGTACAGAGCAATTAATGTTTTATAAGTTGCCAATGGTGTACTTCCTGTTGGCAGTCCGAGAACAAATGGTCTGTCCTGTGTGGGGGAAAACGCCTTGATTTTTTCTGTAATATAGCGAGCGGACCACTGACCAACATCGGCTTTACTGTTTAACGGAATCAGTCGCATAGAAGAGCCTCTATGAATTCAATCAATTTATGGAAAGTTTGTCAGTTATCTCACAATCACAATATAGCTAAGAAGCAGTCTTAAAAGTCTGCCCGTAGCGAGGACTGCGAGAAATGGCAGATAAAAAGTCGCTTTTGTGAGGAGAATAGCGGGACTATTTGACGAACAAAAGCGGCTTTTTAGACCCATTTATCGTAGCCGCGCAGTAGGAGCATGACTTTTAAGACTGCTTCTTAGATCAGTACAGTACCCGGCAACGAATAGTCCCCTCTATTTTCCGCAGTTTCTCCAGTGCCATATCACTGTGTGAAGAGTCTACATCCATCACCACGTAACCCACCAGCTCATTGGTTTGCAGGTACTGCCCGCTAATATTGATGTTATTTTCTGAGAACACCTGGTTAATAGCACCGAGTACACCTGGAATATTTTTATGAATGTGTAATAAGCGATGCTTTCCAAGGTATGCTGGTAGTGCTACCTGAGGGAAGTTTACTGACGACAATGTCGTTCCATTATCGCTGTAAAGCACCATTTTTTCGGTCACTTCACGACCAATATTTTCCTGTGCCTCCTGCGTGCTGCCGCCAATATGGGGAGTCAAAATCACATTGTCCAACCCCCTGAGCACACTCATAAACTCTTCATTATTGGAGCGTGGCTCCTCCGGGAACACGTCAATGGCGGCGCCAAGCAGCTTAGCTTGTTTTAATGCGTCTGCCAGCGCGCTGATATCCACTACCGTCCCGCGAGACGCATTAATTAACACAGCGTGCTTTTTCATTGCTGCCAGCTCGTTAGCGCCAAACATCCACTGTGTTGCCGGTGTTTCCGGCACATGCAGACTGACAACATCCACCAGTGCCAGCAAGTCATGCAAATGACTCACTTGTCTGGCATTCCCCATGGAAAGCTTGGTAGCAATGTCATAGAAATAAACCTCCATCCCCATGGATTCAGCCAGAATGCTCAGCTGACTACCGATATTACCATAGCCAACAATACCCAGCTTTTTGCCACGGATTTCATAGGAATCCATGGCAGACTTCTTCCAGCCTCCCCGGTGAGCTACCGCATTTTTCTCAGGAATTCCACGGAGCAGCATAATGGCTTCAGCAAGCACCAGCTCAGCCACGGAGCGCGTATTGGAATAAGGTGCGTTGAAGACGGGTATTCCCCTGCGGGTTGCGCTGTCAAGGTTGACCTGATTGGTACCAATGCAGAAACAACCAACAGCCACCAGCTTTTTGGCCGCTTCAAAGACGTCATCAGTCAATTGTGTGCGGGAGCGAATACCGATAAAACGAGCATTAGCAACACGCTTTTTCAACTCGTCGTTGGACACCGACTTACTGACGTAGTCAATATTGGCGTAACCGGCAGCTTCAAGGGATTCTACCGCCGAAGGGTGAATGCCCTCCAGCAGGAGAAAAGGAATCTTGCTTTTATCCAGGGACGTTGCAGGCATAGAGCTAACTCAGGTTATGACACTTTGTGATTATCGTTTCCAACGCCTTTTGGGCCTTCTTTTAACACCAGTAGCCTGTCGGACTTAAGGCAATTTCGGCCTGAAATCCAGAAAGAGCGGCCATATTTTCCGATGAATTTGCTTAAATAGGTCAACTATTCGCACAGATCCATCGAAAAATCTGACTCGCTCTACTGAATTTCATGCTCGAAAGCTTAAGCCTGACAGGCTCCCAGGCATGAAAGCGCAAGGCGGCAACGGCTAAAGGTTAACAGGTCATGGAGGTAGCCGTTTTTTTCCGACAGCCCCAAAGGAAGTTTACTCATTAGCCGATAAGCTGTTACAGGCTCTCTACTATAATATAAAAATTCAGTATGAATACACTTAATCGGCTGCAAATGACCGTTGCGTCTCAGCCAAATACTAGCAATGGAGCCGCTGGATATGCTTTTAACAGAGTAATGACGGTAGTTCCTCCCTATAGCTGGATGCACCCGACCACCCCGTCAACCCAGAGTATTGAGACGACGCTTGCCAGGCGGCTGACACAGACAATCCCCCTCCCAATCAAACCAACACAGTATATGAGGGCAGCAGCGAAAACCACTTACAGTCCCGCACTGCCATTGTCCTGGAGAAGAAATACAAGCCCCTCTCCTGCTCAAGCTAAAGGTTCTGTCACCAAAGCCGAACTTGCTAAAACTATTACTGCTGTACCCGCAACCCCCCGTATTCCTATTGACCCCCTATTTAACAATAAGACAGGAAGGTCTGTTCTTACCCGCAGCGCGTCCTTTCCTGCGGTATCGTCTGATAGAAAAAAAGCGCGTATACCCAAAAAAGACTGGCGCCCCCTGCCACCATTACCTGCCAGAGATACCCCGAAAACATCTCAGGGGCGAACTCCGGCCAAGAAACCTTCCCTTTCCCCAGCCAAAACTATAGCGAAGCCTTTACATTCCGAGTCTGCTACCACGGGGATAACAAAACATCAAACAGCAACCCGTAACCTGCCGACAAGACCGCTTCCTCCATTGCCATCATCACCTTCCCCAAAAGCACGACCGCAACCAAGCCTGTCGGTATCAGATGCAAAACCTGATGGCAGTGTAGGTGCTGCAGGGCACGCAGATTCATTCATATTTTTAGGCTCCTCTGTAATAGGTAAACTGACGTTAAATAATGAGGCAGATGTATATATTAATCGCAAAAAATATGGTTTGGACAATATTATCCCCAAACACAGGCTTGAGTCTCAGCTATCGGGCGCTGAAAAACGAGCCGTTCGCCAGCGCCTGGGTATGAATAAGCCGGGATATCAGGTCATTGCTATGGAGAGGGTTGGCGGTAACATCAAACAGGAAAATAAACGGGAGCTGGACATTAAAATTGGCAGTGCTACGGCGTCTGCCAGGCAAACGAAAGAGTCCCAGCCGGCTATGAACGCTGCCTTAAAAAAAATACGCCACAAAAGTATCGACTGGTTCACAGGCTCCAGATGGCGTCACTTCCGGCTAGAGGGCGCCAAGCTTAAAGAAAACAAACTGGCAATGTCTAACCTGTTACTGAGCAGGTCTACAGAAAAAAACCTTGAAGTCCTACTTACACTTCCTGAAAAAAAGCGTGAGAAAAATTTTCAGAAAATAAACGACAAATTAAAAGAAATTCGTCAAACGATGTCAACATCTGATATTTGCTTTATAGGGAGTAGCATTCTGATCGTCATTGATGACAAAAATCCTGCGAACACAATGGTCAAACTGATCGATCTTGCACATCCCGTACACAAAAGAGAAGGCTCACAGTATTTTAAGAAGGTGCAAGACCGATTTATTGTGGGCATAGAAAGCCTGCAAAAAGAAATAAAAACCATTGAAATGGCCCTTAACAGCCCAACACCGAAAAGCTGAACTAGACTCCCATGCTTCCGAGTGACGTAATAATCTGTTTTATTGCCTGCGATAACGCAGGGTGATCATAACTAAACCGAATAGCCTCCTGTTCAAGACGCTCGTTATAACGCTGAACAGGAATATCCCCTTCAGCCTGTGCGAGGGCCAGCTGAATATCTTCAGTGATTTGTTTCAGTGACCCAGCCGTGCACTCATCCACTGGCTGATCCTTTAACATATCATGCAAATCCTGAATACGCAGGCGAACTTCTTCTGCCATAACAACACCCTTTCAACGAGGACAATTAAACACTCGCACTTCCTTGAGAATCTTCCTATAGAATAGCGCTACTCAATGATCACGGCTATGAGGTTAACCCATATAACAGTGGCACTGTATGAAATACTGGCATTGATGGATCAGTGGCGACATAAACAAACTCTCTGTTGATAAAGTGGTTGATGGTGACTCAAACAGCGCGAAGCATGCCCATAAACTCTACAAAGCATATAAACTATATTTGTCGTCCAACAATCACTTTTGGAACTCGTGTATATAACGCAATAAAGGTGACATTGCCTGCCACCTTTCAATTTAATATTTTAGTGTATTGTTAACAGTCTTCGCACGACCACTGCTGTCTATTGCCACAAATACCAAGCTGGACTCTGTCAGCTTATTCATTAGGGACTCTGTCTCAATCCAGGCTTCAACGTCAACAGTAATTGAACTACTACCAACCGACATGGCCTGACTGTAAAACGCAACAATATCACCAGTTTTGACCGGGCGTAAAAAATTCATGGCACCAATACTCACAGCCACCACACGGCTGACACCCGCGGTTTTACGTGCTGCCAGCTCCCCCGCCTGATCCATGTGCAGCGCTACCCAACCACCGAAAACATCGCCATTACTATTCACTGAAAAACGATCTGCCATAACCTTTAGCGTCAACTCCCCCTGAGGCGTTGGGATAAGGTCCAGTGCAGGCTCACAGGCAATGGGGTTAATATTCATACTTACTCCCTGTTTTATTTTCCTGAAAAGTCGTATTCCGTCACTCCGACTTTTCCTTTTTCTGTCAACTCTACAGAGTTTTTATCCATACAGCTTGTCATTGTTGTTTGTAAATTTAAAGCAATCATTATGCCTAACCAGACAAGATCAATACCCATTAACAGCCATACCAGTCCGGCAATGAGCAACACCGGTCAGCGCATCATAAGGGGAGATAATCTGCCCAAGACTGTCTATTGTTATCAATGTTAAGTTCAGCAGGTTACTGGCACCAGGTTTTAATAGCCTGTATTCGATTATACTCGCTCTCTGTCGTGCTTTGTAAAGCAAAAGCCAGATGCACATAGACCAATTAACTTAAATCGGATGCTTCATAAACTGAACTACTAATGGCACTATGTCCTCGTACCCCTTTATCAGTTCAAGCCATGGCAGGCATGAGGCGTTATATGATAAACAGGCGCCCCGGCGTTTGCTGGATTTGCATATTTGTGTTGATAGGGTCTAAAATCCTGACTTTTTAAATGCTGCTATGGCAATACGAACACTCCTTGGCTTTGATTTTGGCACAATCAATATTGGTATCGCTGTTGGGCAGGTGATTACCCGATCAGCGACGGCTCTGCCTTCTGTCAAGGCAAAAAATGGTATCCCCGACTGGCATGTGGTCACTGCGGTGATAGAGGAGTGGGAACCCGATGCCGTTGTGGTGGGTATCCCGCTCAATATGGACGGTACTGAGTCAGAAATGTCCCGTCGGGCGCGTAAATTTGGCAAACGCCTTCATGGTCGTTTTAACCTGCCTTTTTATGAAGCTGACGAGCGGTTATCGTCGTTTGAAGCAAAAGAGTGGGCTGATCGCCTCGGTCATCACAGGCATTATAAATCCAAACCAGTGGATGGAATGGCGGCACAGATCATTTTGGAGAGTTGGCTGAATCACCCTGAGAATGCGTCGTTATTTGTTTGAATACCGTCAGTATTGTATAGCACTCAATACCTACACATCGCTGCTTATTTCGACAATAGAATGGCGGCTGATTTGCCACATTGATGAACAAGGTCGTATGTTGAAAGTAAAAAGAATCAGCCCTGCTTATCCTCCGCTTTGGAAACCCGCTATCAGAGAATGATCGCCCAAGTCTCTGATCGTAGAACAAAAAAACCTGAAAAAGCGAATAATCCCAGGAGCCTGTCGGACTTATGCTTTCGAGCATAAAATTCTGACCGCACTTTCTCGCACTTTCTGAATTTTAGGCCGAGATTGTCTTAAGTCCGACAGGCTCCTAGTCAAGACCTGCAAGTTCAGGCTTTGTTATAATGGCTGAAAACCCTTCAGCTCAGAACCTCTGGAAGAGGTTCATAGCGTTACCAGAAAGCTGACAACGCATTTCAAAGGGACAAACCTGACACGTCGTACCCCATTAAAACCGTTAAGGCGTAATGTGTTATCAATCTGTTTGAAATATGACCGGTGAGAAATCTGCTCCCTCAACCTCGCGTCTGACTGAATGAGTGTCAGTGTTACATAAGTTCAGCCCCTTTACCCAAATACCTGGTACAGGTAACAAAGCAAAGCAACTTATCGGCTGATAATTATACAACCACCATTTCGGAAAGTACGTATTCATGGGCCTGCAGAGACATAGCCCCCAAACTGGCACAATGTTTGTAACAGATTAAGCAAAAATAAAAAAAACAAAATAAAAAAACAGCTCATCATAAAAACAACAGGGCTGATGGGGTTCGACCTGTAACAATAAGGGGTCGACTACAAGCAGATGGGTTTACAGTGTGAATTTTTGCAGCATCGCTACCAACAGGGACACCACGGTTCAAACAAGAAGACTGCTTAAGCAGCAAAGAACCAGGGTTGCAGGGAAGATATAAAGCTATTAACTGCACAGGCTGCAAACCCATCTGCTTGTTTCTTATTTTAACAATTACCCCTTCTCCACACCCCCTCTTTCGTTTATCCTTCGCCAGTCAAAGAAACAATGAAACGCTATGACGACGATTTCCCATGTAATCAGACAGCGCAAGTCTACCCGCGCTTTCCTCAATAAGCCTGTTTCCACAGGTACTATTACCCAAATACTTGATACAGCCCGCTTTGCTCCCTCAGGGACCAATACCCAGCCATGGCAGGTTGCGGTCGTTAGTGGTCAAAAGAAACAGTCTCTTGACCAACAAATGTTTGATGCGTTTAATCAGGGCGTCAAAGGTGAAATGGAATACCAGTATTATCCCGAAGATATGGGAGAACCTTATCTCAGCCGCCGTCGAACCTGCGGCAAGCTGCTGTATGAAATACTGGGAATCACCCGGAAAGATGTTGTTCAGCGGCGAATTCAGTGGGGAAAAAATTACAAAGCCTTCGATGCCCCGGTTGCCTTGTATTTTTTTCTGGATAAAAAGCTAAAGAAAGGCTCATGGCTGGACTGCGGCATGTTTCTACAAAACATCATGCTTGCAGCCCATGATCATGGACTCGCCACCTGTGCCCAGGGCGCTCTGGGGCAATACCCTGCTATCGTTAAAAAATCCCTTGGATACAGTGATGATAAAATACTGGTATGTGGCATGGCTATCGGCTATGAAGATAAAGCAGCCATTATCAATACTTACCGTACTCCTCGGGAAACAGTTGAAAACTTTACAACGTTCTTCCAGTAACAACTGAGGCTATAAAGGGCAATCCCATTGAAGTGATGGACTAGTGCTGTTAAGCGCTAATACCCATACAGTCGTCATTCCCGCGAAAGCGGGAATCTACCAGAAAATGAACTCCCGCCTTCGCGGGAGTGACCAAAGTGATGGTTGTATGTCTATTAACGCTTGTTTGCACTAGTACGCATTGGGATTGACAAAGCCCTTGAAGGCTGTTCCCGCGATAATTTTTATATCCTGCCAAAGGGACCAGCCGTTAATATACTCAAGGTCACACTCGACCCGGCGCCGCATCTTATCCAGAGTATCTGTCTCACCTCTGAAACCCCGAACTTGTGCGAGGCCGGTGATGCCCGGTTTGACTTTATGGCGCTTCATATAAGACTGCACGAGGTTCTTATAGTACTCATTGTGCGCCAATGCGTGAGGTCTTGGCCCTACAATAGACATACGCCCCTGGATCACATTAATAAACTGTGGCAACTCATCTAAACTTGTTCTTCGGATAAAAGCACCCAACTTTGTCACTCTGGGGTCATTTTTTGTCGCTTGTTTCACCTGCCCCTGACTTTCCTGATGAACTCTCATACTTCTGAATTTATAAATCTCAATGGGTTCACCGTTGGCACCGTGTCGTTTTTGTTTGAAAAAGACCGGGCCCGGTGAAGAGAGCTTCACAGCCAGGGCAACCAGTACAAACACAGGGGAAATTAACACAAAGATGGCACTGCCAATCAGCAGATCTTCCAGGCGCTTGATCACCATATTGCCAGAATCCATAGGCGTGCAGCTGATATCGAGGGCATTAAACCCGCCAATGGTGGTCACTTTATGGTTTAGCAGGGGCATATCCTGAAGTCCCGGCATATACCGAATATCCAGGGTTGTGTGACGCAGACTGACTAACAGCGGTTTAATCAGGTCACTGCTTGTTAACGGCAGGCAAATCCAGCACTCATCAAACTTTATACCCTGGACAAGCACCTTTTCCACTTTCCTGGTGGTTGGCGCGATAGCCTTGTGGTGAATCACCGCGCTAATCTTGTAACCATAGGGATTGCCTGCGGCAAACTCCTGTTTCAGCGCCTCAAACTCCTCACCATTGCCAATGACCATGACTTTCTTACTATTGCGGCCCTTTGAGCGGATTCTCATCAGAAACGAGTAGAGTAACAACCGTAAGGTAATGGTTAAAAAGACGGCACTGAGGAACCACACGCCCATCCAGATACGGGAATATATACCGGTTGTTTTCGTTATCGCCATAAACGCAATCAGTGCAGCAAACGACAGCGTCCATGCCAGAGCCACCTTACCGACCTGTTCAACCAGAGATCTGCCACGCCATGAAAGATAAACACCGGTAAAGATCGAGAAGAGCACTGCCAGCAGCGCCTGAATCATCACCACCAGGGAGAGGGTGTGTAAAATGGTTTGAAAACGGACATACTCTGCTACGGCTGCACCGGCACAGGCCAGGGCAATATCAAACACCACCTGACAGAGTATAAGGATCGTTGACTGTGAACTATTACTTGATGCTGGCATGGTCTTTTTCTTTTTTTAGGCCACAGCTTCTCCAGGCAAAAGTAGAACCTTCTCTTAAATGGCTTAAGAGTCATGGCTTTGGTCTGTCAGAGAAAAGCCGGCGGCAACCAACGGTCTTATATTTATTATTGACATCAAAGTGCTGGTGAGTTTTTCAGCCCTTCAATGTTGGCATCGTGCCAGGAGCCTGTCGGACTTAAGGCAATTTCGGCCTGAAATCCAGAAAGAGCGACCATATTTTCCGATGAATTTGCTTAAATAGGTCAACTATTCGCACAAACCCATCGAAAAATCTGACTCGCCCTACTGAATTTCACGCTCGAAAGCTTAAGCCCGACAGGCTCCTAGCGTTTTTGCCGAGTCTATTCGGCAAATACTGATCTGTCAATTTCTATTTGGTTCCCCCATCTGCCACGCTATCGCAAGCGATATACAGGGATTATTCATCGTCGGCACCGGGTTTTCCATGGTCGTTGTCGCAGGCGCTCAGTTACTATTAATGTCGCAAATAATGTATTAGTGACCAAGTACCGTTTCCACATTCGGCCTGGTTCCTGAAGGACGCGGTATAGCCACTCTAATCCCCATTGCTGCATCCAAAGGGGCGCTCTGCTCACTTTACCTGCGACAACATCGAAGGTGCCTCCCACTCCCATCACAAAATCGACTCCTAGCGCTTCCTGCCACTGGTCAATAAAGTTTTCTTTCTTCGGGCTGGTAATGGCGACAAATAATAGTTGTGCGCCGGAAGCTTTTATTTTCTCAACTATTGACGCTTCATCATCCCAAAAATAGCCATGGTGTGAACCCACCACATTGAGAGAAGGGTGTTTTTTTTTAACTGTTTCTGTCGTTTTTTTGATAACCTCTTGTGTTCCTCCCAATAAAAAAACAGAGAAATTTTCCTGCTCGGCCATTTTCAACAGATGATAGAATAAGTCCACGCCGGCTACCCGTTCTGGAATATCATAACCAAGAAAACGCGCTCCCCAGACCACGCCCATACCATCAATATTAATCAAGTCACAGGATTCAACCGACTGTTTAAGCCGATCATCTTTTTGTACATTGATAAGTTTTGCCACGTTTACGACAACATGCTGGGTGAACGTTTTTTGTTGTATCCGCTGTTTGATGATAGTCAACGTGTCAGCCATGGTCACAGCATGCATAGTACAGCCAAGAAAAGTAATTTTTTTCATAGATAGAAAGGGGATTAGCCAGATAAGGTCTTGATTATTTTTTCTGAGCAGGGGGATTATCGGGAGAGTCCATTTACCGATGACTGCCAGAATAAAGGGTAAAAAGAATGATTACGGTATCTTAACCACTGTTTAGTTGTTCCTAAGTAACTAATGCCCCAAGGCACGCAGTCACTATTCACTTCTCTGTTTTCAGACTGAAAAACATCCGTTGCAGAATTCGCTATGGAAACCAATGTCTGTGGTCTGACGTTATAGAACTGGTTGCCCTCAACGTTAACGCCCCTATACGACACATCAGGCTCTTTGCTCGTCAGGCGAATAACACTTTTTGGCGAGTCCCCTCCACGAATATTGGCAAAGCAATTGCCCAAAATCCGCGTATTGCTGACAGGACCATAGGTTGAGCCGGGCATAACAGCCCAAAACCCCAGACCGTATTCACTGTCTTCAATCACATTGTTACGAATTGTGTGGTCATTCCAGTGAAAGTTTCTATTCTCATAGTAATTGATGGCATAGCCTTGGGTATTTTTTATGTAATTACCCTCAATCAGGACATCACTGTATGAACAGACTTCTATCGCATGCTTCTTATTATTGAGCATCAGGTTATTTCGGATAACCCCCCCTGATACGGGTTGCCTGGAACAGAGTTTTAATGAGCCTTTCAGGCCATCAAAATAATTCCATTGAAAAGTAATGTTTTGTGTGGCCCCATAGGACTCATTCACTTGCGTGGTCGTGACCTGATTACAATTAAGAAACTGATTTTTTTCAATCACCGCATCAAAAGAGTAAACCCCTTTTGGCGGCTCGTCGGCAGTGGTTACTCTCAGGCAGGCATCACCAAAATCCCGAAATATATTGTCTTCTATCCTGGCATCACGAGTACTGCCTAAAAATACACCCTGTTCGCCCCACACCATAGCCTTAGAATCTGAGGTTAGCCCCTGAAAGCTCAAGTGATCAATGGTAATATTGCGGCTGTATCTAATCTGAAGCAAATATTCTCCGGCAAACGAATCCATTTTTACCAGCTGACTGCCCATTTCACCATAAAAGCGATTATTATCCATAGCCACTGCATAGAGTTGTTTTGCAATATCGTACCTGCCCGCCGGAAAAAACAGAGAGTCTCCCGCTTTCAACGCTGTAATCGCCTTCTGTACGGCATAACTGTCGTCAACACCATCGTCCGTAATGGCACCGAAATGCTGAGGAGTTATTTCATCACCAATAGCAACAGAATTAATCAACCCGATGAGGATAATAGACAACGGACGACCCCATAGAAGAAGGCAGCGGTGCAACATAATCTATCCCTGATTAATATGTGCAATATGAGCTAAGTGCAGCCAACCTCTTCTCTCTATAGAACTATGCCATGGTATTACACTGATAGCTCAGCGCATAGTACATCCAGGCTTGCGTCCAGCGAAGATAACAAACGTTATTAACCGTTTTGCTGGTCTTTTGGTAACGAAAAGTGTTTTTTCTTAGCATAAACATATGCTTTATCGACCAGTCCAGTACCTTCTTAACCAACTGACGATCTTCCTCAGTCCCACCAACACGCATCAGGGTAAAGACACTTTGGGCCACACAATGCATATCCACCGGATAAACGGCATTGTTATAATACTTAGGCGTGCCATCTTCCAGGAAAAAGTGCGCCTTATAATAGGCCAGCCCTTTTCTGAGCATCCCATCAAATTGCCGCTCCCGCGTATGTTGCTGGTACCACCAGATGGCTTCGAGATTGTAGCCTGTATGAAAGCTGTCAATAAACTGGTGGTGAGTCCGCTCTCCATAGACCCAACTGCCATCAGTTGCCTGCTCTTTGGCTGACTGTTTCACCGCACGACGCGCTTTATCCAGCAACTCCCTGTCAGCTGATACTGCACCAGCCTGACTGGCTACAGCAGCCCCCCACAGGCTGGCATTATGAATAAAAGTGGTTTCGCCCGGAATATAAACAAAATACTCCCGCCCATTTTGTTGTCTGAACAAGGAACCAATAAATCGCCCTGCATCAATAGCTGCACCCTGATAACGGAGATCACCCGAGACATCAGCCAAATCAAACAGTGCTCTGGCTACATAGCAGGTGGTAATAATATTAGGTTTTCCGGCAGGCACATAAAAAGCTCTGGCCTGCCAGGGAAAATTGTACCCCCAACAATGGTGCTGCCACTGCTGTTTGTCAGAGGTTTTTTTCAGTAACCAGTCGCCTAATTGAATGGCTTCGGTCAGATAATAGGGTGCTTTGGTATGCCTGTATTCCTCGATCAATCCTAAAATAACCAGTGCAATACCCTTTGGGTTTCTTTCTTTTGGCACGTCAACCAAAGGGCGCAGGTTAATGGGTAAACGCTTATGCAACTGTAACCAGACCAGCCGAAAGAAAGGCACTTTATCCAGCTTTAACGTGGTAAACAATTTACTATTTAATCCGTCAAAGGGATCGTAACCGGCATAATTATCAGATTGCATAGCTATCAGTAGTCTGTCTTTTATAAACGCTTCAGATAGCGGTTTTACGTAACTTGTCATTGTTATTATCAGTTTTTCTGTCATGTTTGGAACGTTGCTGGTTGTTGCCTATCAGCACCTGCTGATAAACAGCACGAATATTTTGTGAGAATTTTTTGGGGGTAAATTGTGAATGCGCTGTTAACCTGGCGTTCTCAGAAAGTTGTTTCATTAAAGCCGGGTCGTCTTTCAATGCTAAAATTTTCTCTGCAAAGCCTTTGACATCCTCAGGCGCGAACAGGTATCCATTCTTACCTTCAGCGATACAGTCCGGGATACTGCCTACAGGCGTTGAGAGGACAGGTAAACCCGCAAACATCGCTTCAAGGATTGCCATGGGCATACCCTCACTGTGGGTAGGCAAAATAAAAAGATCCGCATTGGCATACTCTTGATCGAGTTGTGCTGGGCTGAGCCAACCCAACCACTGTATGGAATCATTCAGCCCCTGTACACTGGCGATTGTTTGTAGTCTTTTTAAATCTTTGCCTGCCCCTGCAACGTTGAAAACAATATTCTGGTAAGATGACAACTGTTGTACGATCTTCAGTAACGTGAAGTGCCCCTTTCGATACCCGGTTTCACCACTGATCAGCACTGTAAAAGGTTTATTTACTGACGTTGCATCAGGTAATTTACGAGGCTCAACAGCGTTAAAGACCGAATACATGGGTATTCTGACATAGGGTGCTAATACCGATTGCCAGTGATCACTCAACACCACCAACCCGTCATAGCGATTAAGCAAACACTGGATAATGTTACTTTTTATCCACGAAGGCTGGTTGATATAGTGCTCCGGCGCACCAGAGTGCATATGGTAAATGACTTTCTTGCGAAACAACTTACTCAATAACATGAATGGGATTTTTCTGGGAAAACTACCGGCAGCCGAACCATGCACATGTACAAGGTCAATAGAATTTGGTAGTAACAGAAAGGGGAACTGTATAATGGCTTTTAGCCATCGGATCATTTTTCTCCAGCGTGTTTTATCTTCAGAACTTGACGGTGACAGATGAAACAGTGTCACTTTATTGTTAAGGGCTTTGGACTGCATAATAACAACAGAGCTAATACCGCCCCGGCTCTTAGGATGTACGCTAACCACCAAGATATTCATCTTTTTATTCGTCTTTTTATTGATATTATTATTGATCTTTTTATTTAACTTTTGCTCTCAACAATCAGGTGGTGTCTTTTGTCTGTTTAAAAAGTACAAGGACACCAAAGAAAAATAAAAAAGCAGTAACGGGGTTTTAGCCATCAACGAGTTATTCGTATAAGAACCCAAGAAAAAAACAAGAGCTGATATCTTAACCAAAAAATGACCTCTGATAAGCATACGACTATTAACGTATAATAAAGCCAGACCCATAGGCAACATCCCTATCAAACCAAACTGCAATAACCAGCCTATCCAGAAATTTTCAACAATTTCGTTATTGATAATATCCGGGATCATCAGCATCAACTCTGGTGTAGCACCATTAAGCCACTCATCAAAGGTAAGATAAAAGAAGATATTGTATACATCCAGCCTCGTCTGGGCACTGACATCTACTTTTCCAGACCCTACGCTGTCGAAAAAACGGTTACCAATCCCGGTATTATCCACCAGAAAAAACAGGCATGGAATACTTATTAAAAAGCCAAAATAAACAATAAGAAACGTGTCTTTGCGACAAAGACTTCGTGCTACAAGAAATTTACCTCCCTCCCTGCTAAAAAAAAGAAGAACAGGGAGCACCAATAAAGCCGTTGATGCTCTGGCACCAAATCCGAGCATACCAACAATACAGACAAGTGCTACAATCAGGCGGTTTTGCCCTTTGAAGCATTCAATAAACAACGGAAAACACACCAGCAATATTAATCCGTTATTTAAAGGGTGTGCCATGAAAGCTGAAGAGCGACCAATCCAGACATGCGTCGTATTAACAAGATAAAATTTCCCCAAACTTTCAACGATGGACACCATTGAGTTAAAGACGATTAAGCAGGCAATCATTTTTGCCAGTCGGCACTGATCTTCTTTTCTTAAACAAGGTAAAAGGAAGAGAGCCAATACCGGTGTAAGCATGGTATCGACAATATAAGCCATACCAGCGGTACCGCCTTTCATAATACCATAGACAGCCACCCAGATAGCGCCGAGTAAAAACAAAAGAGGCGCATACCCTAACCCAGGGACAGGGGAAATAAAAAAGAAGCCAATGCCTCGTCGAAGGCCCTGTATACCAACAGTGGCTAGTATCAACAAACTATACACATGAATTTTGAAAACGATACTTCCACCGTCTGAAGTATAGGGAATTCCCACGCTTTCAAGCACATAAGAGCCAAGAAAAAATGCCAAAAGGTAAATGGCAAAAACCGTATTTCGGAAACACTTATAACGTATTTCTGTTCCCGGAATCTCGTGTTTGATACGATGAAGATAAGCCTCAGGGGTTGAGTCATTCATACACGTTACAACAGTGCGTACTGTTCAGCAGTTTTCTCAATAGCAAAGTGAGTGCTCACATACTTCCTTGCTATTACGGCTTTATGTTGAATATCGCCACAGTAATAACTTTTCTGCAAGCTCTCTATGCATTGCGCGAGATGTTCCGCATTGCCACTGGCAAAGAATTCACCGTATTTTCCGTGACGAATAATTTCCATTGGCCCTTCTTTATCAGAAACAATCACCGGCACACCCGCTGACATTGCTTCGGCAACTGTCAGGCCAAAACCTTCATACCGAGAAGGCTGAATCAGGATATCCCACTGATGAAGTCTTTCATACACAGAGTTCCTGGACAAAAGGCTGTTGAAATGAACATAACCTTCCAGGTTATAGGCTGTCACCTGATCCATAAGGTATTTTTCAGAGTTTCCAGCACCAATAATATCCAGGGTGAAATTCAACTTACCTTTTTTTTTATGAAGGGTGTGTAATGCATCAATTAAAATATCTTGCCCTTTTTTCTCATGAAGCAACCGTCCAATCTGTACTATTTTCAATAGTCCTTGTCGTTTATAGCATTGCTTTACAGGGATTAAACAATGATCAATACCGTTATAGATAACCTTAGCATTTATACCTTGCCGTCTTTTCAGATCAGTTTTAACACTACATGAAATAGCACATACCGTGTTAGCGTAACCCAGCTCTCTTTTATATGTTATCCCTGTATCATGGACCGTATGAACAATCTTTATTTTTTTCCTGAGAAAAGAGAAGGGCAATAGTTTCAGTATATCCTTATGGTGGACGTGCAGTTGATCAGGGAAGCGTTTTAATATAACACGATAGAAGTCAAATAAAAAAAAGGGTGACAGGCTTTTTGGTTGTCTGTTGAGTTTAATTAATTGAACCGATGAAAGCAGCCGATCCCGCACATTTTCATCAATAACATTGTTGACCACCACCAAGACAACACAATGATAACGGCTCTGGGTATTTGCAATATCTACCACCATATTTTCAATACCGCCTGTCCCCAAAGACATAACAACATGAATAATTTTTTTCACATTATACCTTGTTAATAAGTCGTATTTTTATGATATGCAGTATTTCAAAAAATTCGTCTATCTTCAGAACATATGCTGCAAACAAGTAAGTCATCACGCCCACGGTGATTGTTAATAGGTAGTCAACGGCAATCGTCAACGTTGGAAGCATCCCGATTGCTAAATGCATAATCAGTACAGCTGTTAACACAGGTACCATGGCTTTCAGCTGGTGCCAAAGACCGTAGTTATAGAACTTACCTGGATAATAAGCATTAAGTAAAAATGAGATGATTTTTAAAAAGCACTGGCCCGCAACAATAGCGGTTAATCCATAGGGGACTGTCACGGCAGTAATGGCAATGGAAAAAGGGGCTTTAACAAGGTCAAGCTTCAGGAGCAGGTCTGATCTTCCTGACGCTGTTAACAAACTAAGATTCACCGCATTTAACGGTGTTATCATCATGGCAACACACAATCCCTGAATCACTCCCACCACAGGCAGCCATTTTTCCGTTAACAACAATACCACAAAAGATTCTGCTGTTATGGCAAAACCTGTCATTACAGGTATCGTAACAAACGCTGTCATTCTCAGAATTCGGCTGTACACAGAAAGTAGCCTGTCAGTATCATCTTGCATCTGAGAGAGTACCGGGAAGGTCACACGTTGCAAAATCGTAGTAATCGTTATGGATAATAACTCGGGATATTTTTTTCCCTGTGTATAATACCCTAGCGTTTGCGCGCTAAAGTAGCGGCCAATGAGAAGCGCTGCCAAATTCCCGGAAAAGACAGAAAGAAGCCCTGCGAGCATTAAACGTGAGCCGTAGCCCAATAGACTATTCAAAGATGCCAGGGAGGGTTTTGCTGTTGGCTTCCACCAAAAACAGCCATAAATAAATACCAGATAGCAGACAGAACGGGTGATTGCCTGATAAACCAGACTCCAATAGCCTTCACCCTGATAAGCACTGATAATGCCAACGCCGCCGCTTATCAGTACAGCAAAAAAATTCAGCTGCGCTTTGGCCTTGAAATTTAAGGCAATGATGAGCCGTGCATCATGTACCATTGTCAGTGCATTGATCAATAACCCTAAAAAAAGCAGGCGAGATAACCCGACAAGCTCAGGCTCATGATAAAAATGGGCAATAGCGGGTGCTGAAAGATACAACACGCCGTAGAGCGTCAGCGCCAATAGACAATGACTGCAAAAGGCAGTGGAAAAATCAGTTTCCGTACGGTGCTGGCGTTGAATCAGAGCATGGGATAAACCACTATCGACCAGAGTATTGGCCAGCAGCATAAATACTGTCAGCATACCCACCAGACCGAAGTCCTCTGGAGTTAGCAGCCTTGCCAAAATAATAACAACAACAAACTGCACCAGCTGGTTGATAAAGCGGTCAATAAAGCTCCAGAAGACACCCGATATCGCGGCTGATTTTAACGATGAAGGCATTGAATCAGTCAAGCCACAGTTTGGGATTTGCCTGCACAGCGGCTTCTATTCTGGCAATGGTCTCTGCTGGCACCAATGATTTCCAGTGGGGGTTATCTTGGCGAATCAATTGCCGGATAAAAGTACCTGATATTTTTTTTTCACCGCACTTATCCCATAACACATCAACGTTATATCCCTCATCCTTTAGGATATGAACTTTCTCTATATTCCAAGGCTCACGGATTGTCGTATAACAAACAAAGAACTTCGGAATAAATGCACTCAGGCTCTCAGTATTATCAATGGGGAAGGGAGTAATATCAAACTCCCCATACTGAAGCCCCGCACCAAGTAGAGCTTCTTTAATCATCAATGAGCGCTCCCTGTAATTAAAGGGATTTGCAGCAATAGTCCCCCGATGCGAGTCACCTAACTGGCAGGGTTGATGGTCATACCGGGTAATGCCCACAAGCAGATAGCGGCACTTCTTTTTTGCCGCCAATACATACTCAAGGTGTTCATTATGAAACGGCTGAAATCGTCCGTGTACACAACCCCATTCAACCATTGTTTGCTCGCTTTTTTCTGTGATCATAAGCCTTCCCTTCTTTTTCTGAAACGTTCACAGACAACGTATTTGTCAGGTAGTCCACTATTTTTTGTGAGGGGATAATACCGTCAGCCGGTAATAAGTGCGCATCTCTGAACTGCTTTCGCTGTTGTTCCATGGGGTCATTCCCTTGAATGACAACCTTATCAACAAAAGCCTTCACAGCACTAAACGGCTGCGCTTCGAGTTTCGAGTGGGCATCATAGGCCATTTGAGCCAAAGAATTCAGTCGCTCCCGCACACCGGCACGACCTGTATACAATACGGGTTTATTAAGGTACAAATATTCCAGAATAAACGACCCACAGTCATGAATCATGCCATCGGAAGTCAGGCACAAATCTTCATACGCAGACTCTTCAAGCTGAGTGTTTTCCTGCTCCGCCCAAAAAGTAAAATAAGCATCGGTTCTTACTTTCCCCCACTGAGGGTGCTCATACAATTTGTTCTTTAATATAGGGTGTGGCTTAAAGGCAATTTGTAACCTGTCTTTGTAGTCAATAGCTAATTGCTGATAAGACTGGGCGTGCTCAACAAAGGTTGACAATGCCATACCATCATCGTCTTTTACCGTATGATGAACGGCAAGAATAACTCGTTTTAGTCGTCGGTCTTTTATTTTCCAGACATCTTTTGGCCGGTAGCCTTTATCATAAAATAGCTCTGTGCCAGGAAATCCTGTGATCACCACATTACGCCCTTTATTCATGACGGCTTCGGATGTAATGGTTTTGATGATCGGATGCACATAGAAGTTTTTCCATGTCACATTATGAAACAGCTCATCCAACTGTAATCCGTGATGAGTGCAAAATTGGTGATGATAGGGAACATAAACCGTTAACGTGTCGAGGAACGACTTTATCTCATATTCCGGTCGGGTTTTTGCGTGGGGGTTAGTAAAAAAGACAATATCTGGCTGTAGGGTTTCCCGAATATCTAACCAGCGCCCTTCGTCAAAGGAACTCACCGTTGGGTAGCCTTTTTCAGTGAAAAAGGCCGTCGTATTGGTCATTTCCTTTTTCATTACTGTCTCCCCATAATAGGTATAGGGAACCACGGCAATAATCGGGTTGAACCGCTTATGTTCAAGGAGTAATTTGAAGGTGTTATCCAGCTTCCATATACACCGATTAGACACCATAAAACATACCGTTAGGGTGTTACCTTGCGCATATTTTTTCTGAACCCTGCTTTCTATCTTCTTGCGTGTAAGGCGAACTTGCTGATAAAGCCCTCGTTTAATAAGGGGGGCTAGTTTTTCACGTATACGGACACGCGCATTTTCAGAACGGATAATTTTTTTTAGTATCGATGATAGGGCTGGATTCAAGCAATAAGTGCAACAGACTTCCCAGTGTAGACCTCAAGCGGTGTTAATCCACCAAGAACCTTGCGAGGCATGCTATTTATCATAAACT
>NZ_JAVLSP010000075.1:0-21111 GCF_031528575.1 Candidatus Sororendozoicomonas aggregata | reverse complement strand
TAAATTGGTCTAAAAATTCCTGCTTCTTCATCAAATAGCCCCACTATTATCCTCAGAAGCAGAAATTTTTATCCTCAATTTCTCGTAATCCTCGCTACGAGCGCTATTCTCGGACAGGCTCCTAGCTTCGTTATGAGAAGGGCTGGCGAAAAGTAAAGGCGAAGTTACTCGTCATGGCTGAAGCTATGGCGAGAAACTTCAATGCAGGATTTTCCCTCAGATAACCACTGTAATAGAACAGTTAAAAAGCGCGATTGGTATTGTATACGGTAGTACATTATTTAAACGTTTGAACGCTTTCGCTAATTGGAGACGCTACTTTGATACCCCCGTGTTTTTTTTATGACATTACCCGCGAGGCACGATTGACTTAAGGTATTTCTCTTGGGAGTTAAGAATATATAAAATGATTCAATAACTACAGGCGTTTTCTGTGGACAATTTTGAGCGCATGGTAAGTAGAAACCAAAGTATATCTGGTCGCCATGGATTTCTTCCAGTTCTTTGTGGCTAAGTTGTACCATGAATGTCTTTATATTGTTATCAGGTTCGTCCTTTGCGGCTTCGCTTTCAAGGGGTAGAGTTTTCCATGATTTATAGTTGGTCTTGATTTTTCCCGCATCGTTACCACTAAAGCTGACTATGCGTATACTTTCCGTTGGATAATCACTATTATCGTGAACGCGAAAAATAACGGTATAGTACTTATTTTTATTCTCCACCCCAATTCCATAATCAGACAACAGTATAATCATGGTTCTGTCTTCTGATGGGGCTTGCCAGGTGATTTCCACACCTTTGCCTTTTTGGACGATAAAAGTACTTTCAGGTGGTATCACAGGTTTCTCATAGCTTGTTAGCTCAGTCAGTAGTCGGAAGGAGATATTGGGAAGCTTCAATTCACTGAGAGGGCGGAATTTACCACCGGGTAATTCCCACCTATCGTTATTGGGTAACTGGGAAGAACCTGTTTCAGGTAAGGCGACACTTTCAGCTATGGCGAATGCGTGTGATTTTACAGTAGGTCCAGGGAGCTTCTTAAAGGGAAAGCAAGACGTTGTTTTTTTATCCGCTTCCTTAATGGTTTTTTTACAATCCGGGTTTTCCCCCTGAAATTCACCATCGTCAGGCGTTGAGGGCTGATTATGTACTACCGTTTTTTGGGATCCCGACAGATTCCGAGTAAAGTTACTTTCACTATCCGAATCTTCTGAGTCCCCCGGATTAGCAAAGAGACACCCATCATTATTTGGATAAGGACTTAACAATGTGATAACCACTGCCGCAAGCATAATTGAATACTTGCGCCACTGAAAAAGACGCCTTGCGATGGGTCGTTGCTGTTCGTCTATTTGCTTTGGATATAAATAAAATAGTCTATCTTGAAGAGTCGTTTTACCTTTCATGAGCATCACCTTGTCATGCTGTATAAAATGCAGCGGGTATTTGTCAGGTATTAAACGTCTTGTTTGCTGGTTAGTATTAGTTATTTTAAAAATGCCATTTTTTAAGTTGTTCTGATGTTAATTGTTATAGCGTATTTTAACCGTCTGCCATAGTGATCTAGTTATAGACGGTTTTTTATAGGCTGCAAGGTTTCTGTTCAAAAAGACAAATAAAGTTTAAGAAGAAGCCACTGATTTTATCGTGGTAATAATAGCCTGTAAGCCACTGCTTCGGGATGGGCTGAGATGTTGTGTTAACCCAAGTTTTTTAAACCAGTGGTCAATATCAAATGCCTGAATTTCCTGTGAAGTTTTATGGTTAAAAGCAACCAGTATCAAAGCTATCAATCCTTTAATAATCCGAGCGTCAGAATCAGCAATAAACTGCCACTGTCGAGAATTTTTGTCAAAACGATAGTGGAACCATACCGGGCTTTCACAACCCTGAAGCAGCGCTTGCTCTGTTTTTAACTGGTGAGATAGAGAGGGTAGCGATTTACCTAACCGGATAATTTCCCGGTAACGTGCTTGCCAGTGATTAAGTGGTAGCAGCGTATTATTAATATCTTTTTGAGTAACCCTTTTGCCAAAGGGCACATTGTCAAACATATCATTTATGTTGTTTATTCCTGCATCAATGACAGGCAGGGGGACTGTATTTTTCTCGTGCACGCTCGACAGTGATGCCAAAAAGGCATCCACATCTTCGGTGGTGTTGTACCCGGCAATGGACGCACGAACGGTGCCGCTAACCCCCAGAGCCTCCATATACGGCATGGCACAATGGTGCCCGACCCTGACTGCCACACCTTGCTGGTCCAGCAATGTACCAATGTCTTGCGGATGAAAATGCTCTGATATGAACGATATAACCGGTGCACCGTGGGCAAGTACACCTACCAGCCTGATGCCGTGTATGGACGACAAACCATCAACCAGGCGCTGCCTTAATTGTGCTTCATGATCCCTCAGTGCTTTGCCATCAAGACGCTTTATGAATGACAATGCTTCTGCAAGCCCAATAGCGCTGGCAATATTGGGCGTGCCCGCTTCAAATTTATGGGGTAGGTGATTAAAAGTAGTCTGCTCAAAACTCACGGAACGAATCATCTCACCTCCCCCTTGCCAGGGAGGCATGGCATCTAACAGCGCTTTTTTACCATAGAGAACCCCTATCCCCGTGGGACCAAAGGCCTTGTGCCCTGAGAAAGTATAAAAATCACAGTCCAGTGCCTGTACATCAACGGGTTGATGGGCAACAGCCTGTGCACCATCTATCAGCACACAAGCACCGACACTGTGGGCTTCGTCGATGAATGTTTTGACAGGATTAATCATGCCGGTAACGTTGGAGGTTTGCGTCATGGCCAACATCCTGGTTTTAGGGGAAAGCTGACGACGAAAGCTGGCAACATCCAATGCCCCTGAGGGCAAAATATTGATGACTTTAACCACCGCTCCCGTCCTTTTAGCCACTAACTGCCAGGGCACAATATTAGCGTGATGCTCCATCCGCGTTAGCAAAATCTCATCACCTTTGGACAGGTTCTGTTCACCCCAACTATAGGCTACCAGGTTGATGGCTTCTGTCGTGCCTCGCGTCCAGATAATTTCATTGCCATGGCGGGCATTCAGAAAGTGCTGCACTGTATTGCGTGCCTGCTCATAAGCGGCAGTCGCGCGGGCGCTAAGGGCATGAGCCCCACGGTGGACGTTGGCATTGTTTTCCCGGTAATACTGTGAAGTTGCTTCAATCACTGACAGTGGCTTATGGGTTGTAGCGGCATTGTCCAAATAGACCAGGGGGGTGCCATTGACGTGCTGATGAAGGGCAGGAAACAAAGCGCGTAAATCACGGGGCTTTAGAACAGGTTGAGTCATAAAATCGCTAATCGCGTAACAAGTGGATCAAGTGCCTGTGGATTCTAGGCTCTATTGCTATAAAAATGCAATCGACCTGCATCAAATCCTGCCTGATTCCATGGGAAAACGGCCCTTTTTATCGCCCGTGCTGTCTGTGGTAGCGTGGTAATAACGAAGAGCCTACAAGTGAAGGGGCACAGGGTGAAGGAACTCTTTCTATGGTTATTGCCGGTGCTGTCACACGCGGCTGCCTGTCCACAGTTGTCTGATAGTGAGGCAAAAAAAGCCATCATCGAGATCACTGATGCGATTAGTTATCACGACAAACTGTACTTTCAACACAATAAAGCTGAAATTACCGATGCTGAGTATGACCAATTAAGCCATCAGCTCGCTCACTTCCAATCCTGTTTTCCCAGCCTTTTCGTTCCTCCTGTCAGCCATAACAGTATCCGGGGAGAATCCCAACAGCATTGGGCATTTATGGGCAGCTTGCATAAAACCTATGAGCCTGACGACGTACAGGCTTTTCTCACTAAACACCAAAAAAGCACCTTTATCCTTCAGCCAAAGATTGACGGTATTGCTGTTGAGCTTGTCTACGAGCATGGACATCTTCAGTCAGCCGCTACACGTGGTGATGGCAAACGCGGGCTTAATATCCTCAGTCAGGTAGATAAGATTCCAGCGATACCCAAGCAGTTGCCCGTCGATACCGTGGTTATTCTCCACGGAGAGCTATTTGCGCGCTTGGACTTTTTTGACGATGGACTCGGGCACTACGCGTCTGCCCGCCATTATGTGGCAGGTCATATTAATCGCAAAAAAACGGATACTGATGCCATGAGAAAACTGGATTTTTTTCCGTGGCGCTGGGTAAATTCTCCCTATTCCTCAAGGCTTGAAGCTACCGGGACGTTGGCTAAAATGGGGTTTTCGTGGCCCGCTTTGTATACCCACAAGGTAGGGACTCTGGCAGATATCCGGAAACATCGTGAGCTATTGATGAATCCTCCAAAGCCTCTGCCTTTTTTGATGGATGGCATTGTCGTGAAAGTCAATGTTAGCCCTGACAATCAGCGTCCAGTCAATGAAGAAAGGCCCTCCTGGGCTATTGCTTGGAAATTTCCTGCACAAACGGCCTTAACCAAGGTAAAGGGCATTGATTTTGTCATTGGTCGGTCGGGAAAAATAACGCCAGTGCTGTCTGTGGATACTGTAAAACTGGGTGCGCAAGCGGTTTCATCTGTTTCCCTTGGCAGTGTGGGTCGGTTAAAGCAGTACGATATTACCCCAGGAGATACTGTATCCATCGGGCTTCAGGGGCAAGCCACCCCGGTTTTTAAACGGGTAGTGATTCATACATCAGATCACAGGCCAATTGATATACCGGCGGCAGATGTTTATACACCTTTTAGCTGTTTACGATACACACTCCCATGCAAACAACAGTTTTTTGCACGATTACTCTGGTTTACCGGATCCCACGGTCTGGCCATACCCTCAATGAACAGGACTATCCTGGATACATTGGTTGACAATGGTCATATCAAGGTGTTGGCTGATGTGTTGCGATTGGACGAGGTGGGGGGAGGCGCGTCAGAGAAAGCTGTGTTACTGCCGGATGTCCTGAACCATGTAATTACGCAGCCTTTTGATGTCAAGCTGATAGCATTGAGCCTGCCTGATGTTGGCACCAAACGCGCGCGCGCTTTGGCCCAACATTTTAACAACTTTCATGCCTTATTGCTGGCAACGCCTAAAACTATAAGTCAATTGACATCTATATCAATAGCACAGGCGCGATTAATACAGCAGTATTTGAAAACACAAGAAATAGCAGAAGTCATCTTACTCATGAGCGATTCGTCACACACAGACTAATTGGATGATGCTGGCATCTTAGGTATTATATATTTCTTAGGTACTATAAACCCACCGCGTTTTTGCTGATTGTATATGCTGAAAGAGGTGACAGCATCCAGTTGGCACAGTGCGTTTTTGGTGGTAACACCGCTATTATTGCACGTCATTTGCCAGGTACTACCGTCGTAGGAGCGAAACCCCAGGTACTGGTAGCTGAAGGCGCCGCCAGGCAATACCACAAGGGTGATATAGCCACTGTCACTGAATCCCAGACGTATTTTCCCTGCTGCTGCCGGGACTCCGCCGGTTCCCCCCGGAACACAATCATCCAAAGTTTGTGTTTGTGTACAAATGGCGATGGCTGACTGATAAGGTTTGATCTCGCTCAGGGCCGCTGTTACGGATGCGTTACGGGTATATTCCTGGTATTGAGGAATCGCAACAGTGGCCAGTACACCAATGATGGCCACCACAATCATAAGTTCTATTAGCGTGAAGCCATGGGGTTTCTCACGGGGAATGATTTGAGTGTTGCGTTTAATGGTCGACAACATTTGCCCTATACCTCAGATTACCTGAAAAGCCCCTTAGAGCCAGTATAAAAAAGCATGTTCTTGAGTGTTGCGTTAACATGCTTTGCGTGGAAATACCTGCCTGGGCTTGGTTTGTCCAATGAGTGGGGAAATTAAGGCAGGCGTTCCTAGGAGCCTGTCGGACTTAAGACAATTTCGGCCTAAAATCCAGGAAGTGCGAGAAAGTACGAGAAAGTGCGGCCAGAATTTCCGATTAATTTGCTTAAATAGGTCAACTATTCGCACAAATTGATCGAAAATTCTGACTCGCCCTACTGAATTTTATGCTCGAAAGCATAAGTCCGACAGGCTCCTAGGCATGGGAACGGGGTGACAAGTTTGCCTCAGAAGCCGCCGCCTGATTTCTGATTCCAGGCGACATTGGCAGTCACAGCGCCGGTGGCACATAAGTTATTGTTTGTTGTTATACCTTGATTGTTACAGCTCATTATCCAGTTGCCACCGGCATCGTCAGATCTGAATATCAGCGTCTGTGTGCCAAAATTGCCTGCGGGGGTAACAATAAGTTCTGCGTAATTATTATTTGAATAGGTGCCTTGGGTGATCTTTCCGGCAGCAGGAGGTACCTGTGTGCTGTTAGCAGATGTTGTTAACGTGCAATTTTGGATAACGTCTGTCTGGGCGCAAATAGCAATGGCTGTTTGATAAGATTTCACCTCGCTTAGGGCCGCTGTTGCCAAGGCATTGCGGGTATACTGCTGATATTGAGGAATCGCGACAGAGGCCAGAATACCAATGATTGCCACAACAATCATGAGTTCTATCAAGGTAAAACCGGTTAGCCTCGATGGTATAAGATACTGTCTGTTAAAGTCCATTTTGCAATCCCCGTTAGTAAAATCCATTTTATTTTATAGCTAGTGCCTGTTTCTATCGGCGTCTTACCAATTTGCTTGAATGCTCAACGCCCTCGTTACCCCTTCAGGGTTGGTCATTGATAAGACTTTGCGAGCTGGTTATAGTAATCAATAACAATAATGATAAGAGTCTTCAACCCAAGAAGAGTCTTCAACCGGGAAAGAGTCCTCAACCGGGAAAGAGTCTTCAACCGGGAAAGAGTCTTCAACCGGGAAAGAGTCTTCAATCCATAAAGGTCTTCAACTACTATGGCAGATAAACCGCTTACAGGTCTCGCTGCCCGTCTGGTAGCAGAAGAGTTCCTGAGTGAGGAAAAAGTCCGCTCAGCGATGCTAAAGGCGCAGACTGAGAGTATCTCGTTATCTAACAGCCTTGTATCCTCAAATCTTGTTGCTTCAAGGGACATCGCTGAATTGACCAGCAAAGAGTTTGGTATCCCTGTATTGAATATAAGTACTATTGATATGGGCACCATGGACAAAGAGCTGGCTCCCCTCAAACTCATTAGAAAGCATCAAATTATGCCATTGGTTTGTCGTGGGAAGCACTTATTTGTTGCCGTGACAGACCCCACACAAGAGCAGGTGTTTGAAGAGTTTCGATTTAATACAGGAAAAACAATCCACCCGGTGATTGTTGAAGAAGGTAAGCTGGGGCCTTTTATTGAACGGGTACTGGATGACCCGGAAAATGCATTGTCTGATGATGATGACGATGATGCCATGGGAAATGTTGAAACTGCCCATTCGGGTGATTCTGACCAGGGAGAGGGTGAAGATGATGAAACTGATGCGCCTGTTGTTAAGTTCGTCAATAAGATGCTGCTTTCAGCTATTAAAGGAGGGGCTTCTGACCTTCACTTTGAGCCTTATGAGAAAAGCTACCGGGTTCGCTTTAGAACCGATGGCGTACTAGAAGAAATTACCCGACCACCTATTACCCTGGCGCCGAAAATATCTTCTCGTCTGAAGATTATGTCTGAGATGGATATTTCCGAGCGCCGCAAACCGCAGGATGGTCGTATAAAATTGAAGCTGTCCAAAACCAAAGCCATTGATTTCAGGGTAAATACCTGCCCAACCCTGTGGGGAGAAAAGATCGTTCTGCGTATTTTGGACTCATCAAGCGCCCAAATGGGGATTGATGCCCTTGGTTATGAAGAAGACCAAAAAGGGATGTACATGGAAGCCCTGTACCAACCCCAGGGGATGATTCTGGTTACAGGTCCCACAGGTTCGGGTAAGACCGTGTCTTTATACACGGGGCTTAATATCCTCAATACCACGGAGCGAAATATCTCAACGGCAGAAGACCCGGTGGAAATTAACCTCGATGGCATCAACCAGGTCAATGTAAACCCCAAGCAGGGGATGGATTTTGCCGAAGCACTACGGGCATTTCTGCGTCAGGACCCTGATATTATTATGGTCGGTGAGATCCGGGATCTGGAAACGGCGAATATTGCCATAAAAGCCGCCCAGACCGGCCATATGGTCATGTCGACTCTGCACACTAACAGTGCGCCGGAAACACTCACGCGTCTGCAAAATATGGGCGTTCCTCCTTTTAATATTGCCACCTCCGTGAGCTTGATTATTGCCCAGCGACTGGCTCGAAGGCTTTGTAACCGCTGCAAAGAAGAGCTGAGTATTCCTGAAGAAACGTTAATCAGTGAAGGTTTTACTGCAGATCAGTTGAAAAATTTAAGTATCTACGGGCCTGTTGGGTGTGACCAGTGTAATAAAGGCTACAAGGGACGGGTAGGTATTTATGAAGTGGTTAAAATGACGCCTGATTTGCAAAAAATCGTTATGGCAGAGGGGAATTCTCTGGAAATTGCTGCAGTGGCTCAAAAGGCCGGATTCAATAACCTGCGCCAGTCAGGCATTATAAAAGTGATTGAAGGGGTAACCACCTTGGAGGAAGTTAACCGCGTAACATCCGAATAGCACATCGTCGCAGGCTCCCCTGGCTAAAAAACCGCCACAGGCCCGAAGAAGCATTATGCCTTTTCGGGCCTGTTTTTTTTCAAGTGGCTTACCGATTACTCATCAAGGAAGCTACGTAAATGGTCTGAGCGCGTTGGATGGCGGAGCTTTCTCAAGGCTTTGGCTTCAATCTGACGAATACGCTCACGGGTTACGTCAAATTGCTTGCCAACTTCCTCAAGGGTGTGGTCGGTATTCATATCAATACCAAAACGCATTCGCAACACTTTCGATTCCCGCGCGGTCAGACCTGATAATACTTGTCGGGTAGACTCCATCAGGCCCGAGTTGGTAGCACGGTCAACGGGTGATTGCATGGCCGCATCCTCGATAAAATCTCCCAGATGCGAGTCTTCATCATCGCCAATGGGTGTCTCCATTGAGATGGGTTCTTTAGAGATTTTGAGCACCTTACGAACTTTGTCTTCAGGCATTTCCATGCGCTGGGCTAGCTCTTCAGGCGTTGCCTCCCGACCCATTTCCTGTAGCATCTGGCGCGAAATCCGGTTCAGTTTGTTGATGGTTTCAATCATATGCACCGGAATGCGAATGGTGCGTGCCTGATCAGCAATAGAGCGGGTAATAGCCTGACGAATCCACCAGGTGGCATAGGTTGAAAATTTATAACCACGGCGGTACTCAAACTTGTCAACGGCCTTCATCAGACCAATATTGCCTTCTTGAATCAGGTCAAGAAACTGCAAGCCACGATTGGTGTATTTTTTGGCAATAGAGATCACCAGGCGGAGGTTAGCCTCTACCATCTCTTTTTTTGCACGGCGCGCGCGTGCTTCACCCAGCGACATCTTACGGTTGATGTCTTTGACCTGGGGCAGTGTCATCAGAAACTCTTTTTCAATATTGGCTAGTTTCTTTTGAGCACGGATAATTTCTACCTGGTAGTTTTCTATGTTATTGGCATAGTTCCCGCTGCCCGATTTAATTACGTTAACCCATTCCAGGTTGGTTTCATTGCCTGGGAAGCTTTGCAGGAAGATCTTCCGGGGCATTTTTGCGCGGCGGACACACAGCTGCATCACTGTCCGCTCATTGGTACGGATATTATTCAGGGTATTTCGAATACGGAAGACAAGCAGATCAAAGATGCGCGGTACAAGCCTGAAGGTAACGAAAATATCTGCCAGCTCATCCTGTGATGCTTTGGTGGTTTTGGCGGTGATGCCTTCTTTTAGCTGGATAGCCGTGGTT
This sequence comes from Candidatus Sororendozoicomonas aggregata, assembly GCF_031528575.1. Lineage (NCBI taxonomy): Bacteria > Pseudomonadati > Pseudomonadota > Gammaproteobacteria > Oceanospirillales > Endozoicomonadaceae > Candidatus Sororendozoicomonas > Candidatus Sororendozoicomonas aggregata. The sequence continues at coordinate 11,289 of NZ_JAVLSP010000075.1, read as the reverse complement.
TTCTCCAGTTGCGCCTTTAATTCCCCAAAACGCTCTTTGGCTTCTTCAGGGTCAAGGCCGCCAGGCTCCTCACTGTCTTCGTCTTCCCCCGAATCATCGCTATCGAAGTCTCCCGGGGTCAGATCTGGCGCGGCTGTAGCCGTAGGAATGGCTTCTTCATCAGGGTCAATGTAGCCGCTGATTAAATCATTAAGACGGCCTTCTGTTTCGACAATCCGGTCATATTCATCCAGAACAATTTGAACAGACCCTGGAAATTTGGCCAAAGAAGACATGACTTCCCGCCACCCTTCCTCAATGCGTTTTGCTATTTGGATTTCGCCTTCACGGGTCAAAAGCTCTACTGTACCCATTTCACGCATATACATGCGAACGGGGTCAGTTGTTCGACCCGTTTCTTGCTCAACAGCAGCAAGTGCGGCGGCCGCTTCTTCAGCAGCGGCCTCATCGGTATCGGCTTCGGACATGAGCAGCGTATCAGCGTCCGGAGCCGTTTCGTAGACATTGATTCCCATATCGTTGATCATGCGGATAATGTCTTCCACCTGATCAGGATCGGAAATATCTTCCGGCAGATGGTCGTTAACCTCCGCGTAAGTCAGGTATCCCTGTTCCTTACCGCGGGTGATAAGCTCTTTCAGTCGGGATTGTTGTTGAGAATTTGCTGACATATCAACCCTTTAACAACAGCGAAAGTGAGGTGCCGGACGAAAAAACGTAAGCAGGCAAGTATAGCTCATAAGTCGAGACTGGCAGCACGTTGCCACTGTTTGCTCGATTACTGATGGAGCGAGGCACCGAAATGCAGTCCATGATGCAGATTCCCTTCCTTGGTATTTTCAGACCGGGAGTGTATTGTGCAGTTGCAGAGTCTAAAAAAACAAACCTGTGGCGTGGGACAATAATGTTGTTTTTGTTTGAACAACCACAACACCAAAACTTGCCTGCTCGTGGAAGAGTGAGCTTGGGGGTACGAAGTCACCTTCACCTACTTCTTCCTTTACTACCAGGGGTGTTTTTTAGAGGCTCATTAGCTAAATCACGTCGACTTTTCACCGGGCATGGTGAAATTCAAGTATATACCTAAAAAAGCCCTTTATGCAGTTATTTTTTTTCAGTATTTTCCCTAAGCATTACTGGTAGTTGAAGAAGTTTTCTGTATTGTTGTCGCTGCCGCGCGTTCATTTGCGAAAGGGGCTGGCTTGCCAGCGCCTGTTTTAGTTCATTGAGCCGCGCCTGCTTTTGCTCATTTTCTATTTTCTCCATGATGTGTCTCAGCGCCTCATGGAACTCCTGTTCATTGGTTTGAGTACCAAGGTCAAGCTCCACTTGCTTCAGCAGGCGCTGACCTTCAGTCGTGCCGTATTCCTGTGAGATCAGGGCACACGCTGACAGGCCGGGGGAGTGCCGCAAGGTTTCCAGCAGTTTGGCCAGTATCCGGCAATCCCCTGAAGAGCTTTCCTTCAAGCGGGTAATCATTTCAGCGGCAACGCCTGTTGCCAGTGATGTATTGCTAATTAGCTGGCGAATGGCATAGTCTGCCGCACTGACTTTACTGACAGGTTGTGGTGATGGCTGAACAGGTGATATCCGGTATAAGGGGGCTGCCGTCGAGGAATAATAGTGGGGGGCGCCAGTGTCAGCCGGAACACGATGCAAATGCTCAGTCCCTGCGGGGGGGGATGCGGGTGCCGGTGAGCTGTCCACAAAAGACTGTGGCTCTTCAGATAAATGACTCAGTAGCTGGTGCTTATCCAGGCCGGTCCGAGCTGCGAGTTTATCCAGGATCAGCGCTTTAAAAATCCCTTCGGGTAATTGGTTCATGTAGGGCTGAGCCAGCTTTGTTAATCGTGCTCTTCCATCCATAGCGTTAAGGTCAAGCCCTTCTTCGAGGGCGTTGAACAAGAAATTATCCAGGCTCAGGGTGTGTTGCCGGATGCGGTTGCGGAAGGCCTCAGCGCCTTCTTGACGAATGATGCTGTCAGGGTCTTCCCCTTGAGGTAAAAACAAAAAGCGCGCCTGGCGACCATCTTCCATTAAGGGAAGCGTTGACTCAAGGGCACGCCAGGCGGCCCTGCGACCGGCATCGTCACCGTCAAAACAAAATACCACATCAGGCACCAGTTTAAACAGTCGCCGCATATGATCTGCGGTGGTAGCCGTTCCCAAGGTGGCGACACTGTTGGTGATGCCCTGCTGAAACAGGGCGACAACATCCATATACCCCTCAACGACAATTACCTGGTCCAAAGAGCGGTTGGCTTTGCGGGCTTCATACAAACCGTAAAGCTCTTTACCCTTAAGGAAGACCGGGGTTTCTGGTGAGTTCAGATACTTCGGTTTTCCGTCGCCAAGAATCCGGCCACCAAAGGCGATAGTCCGACCACGGCTATCCCGGATGGGAAACATCAAGCGGTCTCTGAACCGGTCATAAATACGTCCAGTGTCATCTTGTTTAACAAGAAGTCCTGACTCAATCAGTTTTTTGTCAGAAATACCCTGATTGTTCGAAAATGTTTGCAGGTTATCCCAGCCCGGTGGAGAAAAACCAATATTGAATGTCTCGATGCACTGTTTGTCCAATCCACGGTGTTTTAAATACTGGGCAGCCTTTGGTGAGGCTTCATGCTGGCGCAGCTGTGTCTGAAAAAAGGCGGCTGCTTTTTCCAGTAATTGATAGAGGTCTGAATAATCTGGCCCCTTGATGGCGTGTGTATTTTGTTCTCGAGGCACCTCAAGTCCCAGTCTGCCCGCCAGCTCATCCACCGCTGTGGGAAAGTCCAGGTGATCGAAGTCCATCACAAACCCCAGCGCGTTCCCGCTGGCACCACAGCCAAAGCAGTAATAAAATTGTTTTTCAGGGCTGACGCTGAATGAGGGGGTTTTTTCTTGGTGAAATGGGCAGCAGGCTGAATAGTTTCGACCGGTTTTCTTGAGTTTTACCCGGCTGTCGACGATGTCAACGATATCGAGTCGAGCAAGAAGGTCGTCGATAAAATACTGTGGAATGCGTCCGGCCATAACGGAATGTGGATACTTTGCCGTGAAAGAGATACAGGAAGATTATCACTGACACTGCCAATAGTCAGCACATTCAATCGTTAGCGTATTTGATAGTCAACACATTGCCCGCAGGGACGGGGTGACAGATAGTTGCAAAAACGGCAGTTTACTGGATTGTTAACCAGTAAGCCGGCTTTTTACAATTGCGCTGATCGCAGACATATCAGCACGACCGTGAGCCTCAGACTTAACCATAGCCATCACTTTTCCCATATCCCGCATGCTTGAAGCACCCGTTTCAGCAATAGCCTGGTTAACGAGTCCGATCAGTTCAGCTTCAGACAGCTGTGCCGGAAGAAAATCTTTAAGGATAGCCAGCTCAACCTTTTCCTGGTCAGCAAGATCGGTGCGCCCTGCAGATTCAAACTGAACAATAGCATCGCGGCGTTGCCTGACCATTTTGTCCAATACGGCAAGGGCGCGCTTGTCGTCAATGGATTTCTCATCCACTTCAACGCGCTGCAATTCTGCCAGGGCCAGTCTCACCGTTGCCAGACGAGCTTTATCGCGATTGCGCATAGAGGCCTTCATGGCTTCTTTCAGTTGTGCTTTGACCTTGCATTCGCTCATGCTCAATCCCTTTTTTCTGACATTTTATGAGAGCAGACCAGGAGCCTGCCGGACTTATGCTTTCGAGCATAAAATTCTGGCCGCGCTTTCTCGCACTTTCTCGCACTTTCTCGCACTTCCTGGATTTCAGGCAGAAATTGTCTTAAGTCCGACAGACTCCTAGCCCGGATATTTCATAAACTGCCCTGAGAATTGCGCGGAACCTTGCGGCTCTAAGGGATTTTGCGAAGGAGCGCCGTACCGGGGAGTACGGTCGACTGAGCAAGACTCCCTTAGAGCCGCAAGGAGCAAGCAAGGCCAGGAGCATGTTTATGAAATATCCGGGCTAGTATTTCAGCCGGTCACCAGTTCCGGGCAGATACGTATACCAAACAGCTGTTAATTTGCAACAGATTAATACAAACGCTCACGACGGCGCTGTTCGCGTTGCAGTTTTTTCAGATGACGCTTGACGGCTGCAGCAGCTTTACGCTTGCGAACTGAAGTTGGCTTTTCGTAGTGCTCACGGCGGCGCACTTCAGCCAGAACGCCAGCTTTCTCGCAAGAGCGCTTAAAGCGGCGTAGAGCGATATCAAACGGTTCATTCTCTTTAACTTTAACAGCAGGCATGCAGAGCTCACCTTCCTATATAAAACAATGGTTGATTCAGTATGTATGTAGCGTCGCAAGCCGAACTTGTCAAAAGATTTGATGCCTTAAGGCGTCACCCAGGAGCCTATCGGACTTAAGACAATTTCGGCCTGAAATCTAGAAAGTGCGGCCAGGCTTTCAAACGACCTGCAAAAGACACCTGCGAAAGATCAAGAGTAGCCGCGTATTTTCAAGGCAGGAAATTTTAAAGGGTATTGCCTGAAAATGCAAAAGATCAACCCTTCCGGTATGATAATGATCCCACCACCCATAATATCAGAGAGTAAAGTGAATGATAGTCCTTGGGATTGAAACATCCTGCGATGAAACCGGTATAGCGCTTTATGACAGTGGACGTGGGCTGCTGGCTGATGCCTTGTACAGTCAGATAAGCATGCATAACGACTACGGCGGTGTTGTGCCTGAACTCGCCTCCCGGGATCACGTTCGTCGGGTCATCCCCCTCATTCTCAAGGTATTGCGCCAGAGCGGTATCGAAAAATCCGATATTGGGGCTGTGGCTTTCACCAAAGGACCGGGGCTGGTCGGCGCACTGATGGTCGGTGCCTGTACCGGGCGAGCGCTGGCCTGGGCCTGGGGCGTGCCGGCAATAGGTGTACACCACATGGAAGGCCATCTGTTGGCACCTATGCTCGAAGAGAATCCACCCGCGTTTCCCTTTCTGGCATTGCTGGTTTCTGGTGGGCATACACAGCTTGTGCAGGTCGATGGGATTGGGCATTACGCATTGCTAGGTGAGTCCCTGGACGATGCGGCAGGGGAAGCATTTGATAAAGCAGCTGCTATGCTTGGGCTAAACTATCCCGGAGGGCCGGCTATCTCTAAACTTGCGGTACAAGGTGTCACCGGACGTTTTCGGTTTCCAAGACCCATGACAGATCGGCCCGGGCTGGATTTTAGTTTCAGCGGCCTGAAAACGTTTACCCTCAATACTGTCGCCAGGTGCCAGCAAGAAGGCTGTTTCAACGACCAGGACAAAGCCGATATTGCCCGGGCCTTTGAAGAGGCTGTGGTTGATACCCTTACCCTGAAATGCCGCAGGGCTTTGCGACAAACCAACATGAAGCAACTGGTTATTGCCGGTGGCGTCAGTGCCAACCAACCCTTGAGACAGGCTCTGGAGGCCATGGTGACGAAAGAGCAAGCCACTTTGTATTATGCTCGCCCGGCATTGTGCACGGATAATGGTGCCATGATCGCCTTTGCCGGCTGTCAACGGTTGCTGGCAGGCCAGCGGGAGACGCTGGCAGTGGCGCCTGAACCCCGCTGGCCTATGGAAACACTGGAACCGGTAAACAGATCATGAAGATGAACGATAAAGTCCGCGTAGAAAACCTTGAAACGGAAGCAGTGATCGGCGTTTACGCGTTTGAGCAAGTTTCACCGCAACCGTTGTTGATTGATCTGGAACTCACCACAGACTTCTCCCGGGCATTTGAGAGCGACGATCTCAAAGATGCGCTGGACTACGATGCCTTGAGTAAAAAAGTACGATCGTTTTGCGAACAGTCACGTTACGCATTGCTCGAAGCACTTGCTGGTGGCATTATTTATCTGCTTTTTGAGCATCCTGCTATTAGTAAAGTGGGCGTGCGTATTCGTAAGCCACAAGCCCTGAAAGGGGCTATGGCCAGTGTATGGTGCGAACGAACAAGGGAGGCATTGTGACGCACTGTTTTGTTGGTATTGGTTCCAATGACGATCCAGAGCGTCATTGCCAGGCAATGATAGCAGCGCTGCGCAGTCGCTTTGGTGAGATACGGGTCAGCCAGTTATGCTGGTCACAAGCCCAGGGGAGAAAAGCGGCTGATTACTTAAATGGTGTCGTTTATTTTGAGGCTACCATTACCCCTGACGCGCTTAAATCCTGGTGTAAACAACTGGAAAAACAATTAGGCAGAACGCGTGGGTCTGTGGTTTGCAGGGCTGACCTTGATCTTCTGTTGCTTTGTGAGCGATACCCCCTGCCTGATGAATTTCCAGCGGTTGAAAGTTATTTTCAACCGTTGGTTGACGAACTGTTATGTGTAGTCGCTGATCCCTGATGTGGTGCGCTAAAAATGGACACTCTTGTACACAATTGTTTATAACCGGCGCAAAGGGATAAAGCGCTAGGAGCTTGTGGGACTTATGCTTTCGAGCATAAGTCCCACAAGCTCCTGGCCTCGATGGTGCGGGGATAACACTAGCAAACGAATAAAATACAATTTCAGGGTATTACGTTGTTAAGGTATTTTAAAAAATGTTGTTTGTACTGTTTTTTTTATAGCGGCATTGTTTTCTCTCATTACACGTTTGCGGTCAGTGACTATTTTCCGATATGTGAGCTTCCAGAAGATGTAATCTTGAAAACAGCAAAATATTTATCTGCTGAGGATAGAAGTCATCTCGCTAGAACCTGTAAAAAATTTGGATTCTGCCTTACTTTAAAAGAGCAGCTGAAAATACTAAGTCGGGAATATTATGGCGTTAGCCTTAAAGGGTATAGAAGATCAATAACAATCAATCATCTATCTTTTACTCCATACCAGAGCATTGATGATCCTTTGTTACTGCTTGCTTACCACAGATTTAAAAGTAATCAATTTCTGGCGTCAAAAAAAAATCAGCTGGAATGTATAGGGACACTGAAAGGGCATACCGAATGGGTGACAGCACTCATAATACTGCCTGATGGGCGACTGGTGTCGGGCTCTCGTGACAAAACCCTGAAGGTGTGGGATCTCAATAAACCAGAGAGGCAGCAATGTGTAGCAACGCTCAGTGGGGATTTTGAAGAGGTGATAGTGCTGACAATACTGCCTGATGGGCGATTTATATCAGGTTTTTATGACAATACTCTGAGGGTGTGGGATCTGAGCCAGCCAGAAGGGCAACAATGTTTAACAACGCTAAATGGGCATACCGGCTTTGTTGAAGTGGTCACAATACTGCCTGACGGGCGGTTGGTGTCGGGTTCTTATGACAATACGCTGAAGGTGTGGGATCTGAATCAACCTCAAGGGCAGGAATGTGTTGCAACGCTGAGGGGGCATACCAGCCGGGTGGGAAAAGTCCTAATACTGCCTGATGAACGATTTGTGTCGTGCTCTTATGACAATACTCTGAGGGTGTGGGATTTAAACCAACCGGAGGAGCGGCGCTGTTTAGCAACGCTGAGGGGGCATACCTCAGAAGTGACAGCAGTCAAAATGCTACCTGATGGTTGGCTGGTGTCGGGCGCTTGTGATAATACGCTGAAGGTGTGGGATTTGAATAAACCCAAGGGGCTGCGGTGTGTAGCAACGTTGACGGGGCATGCCTCAGGAGTGACAGCAGTCACGATACTGCCTGATGGTCGTATTGTGTCGTGCTCCTATGACAAAACCCTGAAGGTGTGGGATCTTAATCAACCAGAGGATAAACAATGTGTAGCAACGCTGAGCGGGCATACTGACTGGGTGACAGTAGTTAACATATTGTTTGATGGACGGATTGTGTCGGGTTCTTGTGACAATACCCTGAAGGTGTGGGATCTGAGCCAGCCGGAGGGAAAGAAATGCGTAGCAACGCTCAGTGGACATACCCAACAGGTTGTATTGATCAAAATACTGCCTGACGGGCGAATTCTATCGGGCTCTTTTGACAACACCATCAGGGTGTGGGATCTGAATAAACCTCAGCAGTAGCTACTGGACTGTGCTGAAAACTGATAAATGAATTTATCAAAAGCGTGTAAGATAACCATTTGCATAACCACTAAGGGAGCGACCAATATTATCGGGCTTGTGATGATGTTGAGTAATAATACCAGTTGACTCTTCTAACTCCGGTTTGGGCCGCTGGATCTGCGTTAAAACTCCTCGCAATAGCTAGCGCTATCACTCGTCACTTTGCCTTGCCCAGCCCAAAATAGCTTGCTCAATTCCGCGATTAGAAAAGACAATTGGTATTATTTGGAGATTTCACATGGCGACGAGGCTATCCCGTGCATTTGATGATTGGATCAGAAAGGACTTTAAGGCAATCAACTCCGAGTTAGAGTCATTGTACTTTGCTCAGCAGGCTCGTGAAAATGTCAGCGATATCGGTGAAAATCTCAAACAAGACCTGGTGATACAAGGAAATCACTTCGTATCCCGGCTGCTCAAAGAGGGCAATACTGACGAAGGTTTTGACAGTGGGTTTGATTTACTGGGTAACGTTGGATTTTTTCTTGCCGCGTGCAGACGTCATGAAGTGCCAGGCGCTATGGACCGGTCCGATCACAGTTTAAAAGAAGCTTCAGCACTTGCGATGCACCTTGGTGCCTCATTAGGGGTAGTGCCCCGGTTTGCGTCGGCGCATCTTGAAACCCATAACAGAGCCATTAACGGTGAATACAAAACATTCACTTCCCTGGAGGACGAAAAAATATTTCTTGATTACAATGTCAAAGGCGTGTTTGCCTATATTCGCGCGTCGGAAGCCTTGTTACATTGCCTGCCCCTGGGAATTTCTCACCCTGTCACCAAAGATCTTCTGGAGGTGGCGACAGTCGCCCTTAACGACGTCTACGTGAATAATGAGACCTTGTTTGCCATTCTCGATGTCGACCATTTTTTCTTCAACGTCAGGCCTTATTACAAAACGCACAGAGTGGGCAGGCACGAATACCGCGGGGCAAACGCCGGTGATTTCGCCGGTATCAATGTCATTGATTTACTGCTCGGATTGTGCCGGGGCGATGACCCGTATTATTCACAGCTATTAGTCGATAAGTTTTTGTTTATGCGCCCACAAGATCAATTGATCCTGCGCGATTGCATGCGCAGAAAAAGTTTGATGGACGAGTTTATTCAAGTCTCGGAACAAGACCGACAGTCCCGTTGGTATCAGGATAATCTCAGGGCCTTTCTGGCCGTGTGCGCGGCCCATGGAAAAACCGCTATTCAGCACCATCAAGCGTTGGTGTCCAAGTTCATTGTTAAGCCAGCTAATGACAACGTATTAACCCAAAAACAAGACATGACGGCCAGTGGCCCCCCTTTAGATGCGCTCATTACTGCACTGAAGAAGCTGCATGATTTACGGACCGCCGCAAACAGGAATGATATTCCCACACGCTATCAAGATGTTGAGTTCTTGCGAACGACCCTCACTACGGAGCAAACACAATGATCAAGAGCCACTTTGAGCTGGGCGAGGGGTTGTATCTGTTAAACCATTCCGTGGGTCGCTTGCCAGTGGATACGCCCGATTACGTGCAAACGCATTTTTTTGAGCCGTGGCGCACAGGCAGTCCAGATCCCTGGGGGCAATGGATGCAGGTGTTTGATACATTTCAACAAGCCCTTGCCACCTTGTTCAATTCTCAGCCTCAGCAATTTTGCCCGCAAGTTAACTTATCGAGCGGCTTGAGTAAACTGCTTGGCGCCTTTACTTCACCGGGCCAGAAGAAGGTCATTTTGATGACGGAGAATGATTTCCCGTCCATGGGCTTTGCCGCCGAATACGCTCTGCCTGAAGGATATCAGGTTCGCTTTATCCCGAAACATCTGGATATCCTGGATATGGATGTCTGGCATCAATATATGACAAAAGACGTTTATACCGTGTTTATTACCCATGCCCATTACAACACCGGTAAACTCGCCCCGGTACAAAAGGTCATTGAATTAGCCCATGAGCAAGGGGTATTGGCCATTGTAGATATCGCTCAGTCCAGTGGTGTAGTGCCCATTGATTTTTCCCTATGGAATGCCGATGTTGTCCTGGGGTCGTGCGTAAAGTGGTTATGTGGTGGCCCCGGCGCTGGTTTTATTTGGTTTAATGCGGCTATGGTGGGGAAATTAGCACCCAAAGACGTGGGATGGTTCTCACACAAAAATCCATTTGAGTTCAATATTCGGCATTTTGAGTACGCTGATGATGCCGCACGCTTTTGGGGTGGCACACCGTCAGTCATGCCTTATGTGGTGGCTACCCATGGTATCAATACGCTATTGGATATCGGCATACAACCTATTCGTGAACATAATCAGTCCATTACCCAGCGTATTGTGGATAGTCTGGATCAAACTGTGGTGGTGTCGCCTGTCAATCAAGAGCAGCGTGGTGGAACTTTGGTATTAAAGTTTCAACAGCAAGACGAGGTCGTGAAGGCGCTGCAACACCAGAAGGTAAAGTTTGACGTAAGGGCGTCAGGTATGCGCTTGTCTCCCCATATCTACACAGATAAATCAGAGACAGACACTTTACTGGATGTTTTCACTCAATTTAACTGAGGCCCTGCGGACTTCTGTATTTTGGTGTTGTGGATACCGTAGATGGCGTGATTGAGAATACTATCGCCGACTTTTTCCTGGTTGGTGATGATGCCTTCGAGTTGCATGCCTAAGCGTTCACAGACAGCTCTGCTTGGCAGGTTGCGCTCTGCTGCTGAAATTTGCGCTTTATTCATATAAAGTTGCGTGAAGGCATAATCGATAAGGTAGCGGCACACCCGCGTCATAATGCCATTGCCTTGATAGTCTTTACCTAACCAATAACCCATTTCAGCCACTTTAACGTCGTGTTTAATGGTATTGAAACCGCAATTACCCACAATATGGCCACAATAATCAATGGCACACATCATGGATTTACCCTCAGCATATTCGTGGAGAGAGCGCTTGACAAAGTCGTTGAAATCATCCTGGCTTTTACAAAACCTTGGCCACTGCAGCCACTGTGAAAGGTAGTCGTTGTCTTGTTTTACCAGCTCAACATACCTTTGAGTAAAGGCTTCATTGACAAGATATAAATTGATGTCGTTATCAACCGTTAGTTTAAACACCCGGGACACTCCTTTTTTCTTGTTTCTCTTGTTTTTCTCAAAGATTGTGAAGCGATAACACGGCTATTGTACTTTTAACGTTTTCGATTACAAGGGACGGCCAGAGTAACACTTCAGTTTTTGCTAGGAGGCTGTCCGAGAATAGCGCCCGTAGCGAGGATGGCAGAAAATTGAGGATAAAAAGTCGGAAATTTTTAGTGAATAGTGGT
>NZ_JAVLSP010000074.1:0-21170 GCF_031528575.1 Candidatus Sororendozoicomonas aggregata | reverse complement strand
TCCCGCTATTCTCCTCACAAAAGCGACTTTTTATCCGCCATTTCTCGCAGTCCTCGCTACGGGCGCTATTCTCGGTCAGGCTCCTAGGAGCCTGTCGGACTTAAGACAATTTCGGCCTAAAATCCAGAAAGTGCGAGAAAGCGCGAGAAAGCGCGGCCAGAACTTCCGATCAATTTGCTTAAGTTTAAATAGGTCAACTATTCGCGCAAATTGATCGAAAATTCTGACTCGCCCTACTGAATTTGATGCTCGAAAGCATAAGTCCGACAGGCTCCTGGCATCTGATAAGATGCTTAAGGATGTAAAGATGATTGATCCAACAGTTTCTCTATAGTTGCTGGCTTATTCACGTATTTCAAGGCCATTTGGTTTTTAGTTGGCTCGATATGATCCAGACAACGCCAACCCTTGGTCACGGAAGGAAATGGGTGAACAAAAGGGATAACTCCCACTATCCAATGGCAACCATGCCCGACGCCGGTCGCGACTGTTTGGCCTGTGGATTTTCGCAGAACATCAGACTTTACACAATTTTCTGATATACCGTATAACGGTTTGATATCATTCGATTTATGAGTACCATCCGCTGCGTAACATATAACAGTGAAGACTTCCGCTTTCTTATAGTAAACCTCTGACATATTGACATAGCCTGTATTGTATGTGGTCGCATAAGCACCAAAAGGCAATAACAAGGCCAGACAAGTTATTACTAAACGCTTCATAGCAGTCACCTGCGAGCTTATCTGTTAGCAAAGAAAGGCGTTAAGGCTTCTTCAGGCTAGCCCCTTAAGACATAACCAAGCCCTGGAAGCTGTTGACAATCTTTTATGCGCTGCAACCACTGATAATAGCCGCCTGCTTTGGACTTTTTCGTTACGTAGTCGTTATATAGTCGTTACGTAGCACTACCGAACTCTCAGAAAATCGAAAAACAGGCGAGTTTTCAAACTGGTTTCGCTTTTCACAAAAAACCATGATCAGCTTCTTACAAACAAGGCACAACCGAGAAGGAAAATAGTTGAAAGACGGCTGCCTCAAAAATTCTTTCTCGGGCAAGCCATAAGCTAGGGTAGTCAATAATTTGGTAAAAGACCAGGTGTGTAAAATCATCACACGTATAGCAGGGTCTGAAACACGTCAATCTGGCTAAAAATTGTTCATGTTTTACCTGTGTTCACCCCTTAAAGCTGCTAAAATCCCAACCCTGATAAATCAACTAAACAAGTCACTGGAATGTCTGGAATCGAGTTTAAAGCTGTTAGCTCACTGACCCTGGTATTTGTCTTTCGTATGCTGGGGTTGTTTATGGTACTTCCGGTATTGGTGCTCTACGCTAAGGACATGCCGGGTTATACGCCAGCCATGGCAGGGTTGGCTATTGGTGCCTACGGATTTAGCCAGGCGCTGTTACAAATCCCCTTTGGCTGGTTGTCTGACCGGGTGGGTCGAAAGCCCATCATACTGTTTGGACTCGTGGTATTTTTAATAGGGAGTGTGGTAGCGGCACAGGCAGAAACCATGAACTGGATCATTGGTGGGCGCGTTTTGCAAGGTTGTGGTGCTATCGCCGGCGCGATTACCGCGTTAATGGCAGACCTTACGCGTGAGCAATACCGGGCTCGAGCCATGGCAATGATCGGTATAGGTATTGGTATCGCTTTTTGTCTGGCTATGATCATCGGTCCAGTGGTAGGGCATTGGTGGGGGCTATCTGGCTTGTTTAACACGAATGCTGTTATGGGATTGACCGCCATACTGATCGTGCTGTTTCTCGTACCCTCACCTGTGGTGACCCGGAAGGATCTCAATACTGCCGTCAAGGCGCGAGATATTCAAACCATATTGACTAACAGCCAGTTAACACGGCATTTTTTCGGCATTTTTGCCCTGCATTTCTCGCTGATGTCATTGTTTGTTTTTGTCCCTGAATTTCTGACTGACAACGCAGGCATCCCTCGTGAGCAACACGGGTGGCTGTACCTTATCGTGATGGTGGCCTCTTTTGTTTCTATTATTCCACTGATTATTTACAGTGAGCGTTCCCGTAGTCTGAAACAGTTTTATGTTTTAGGTATTATTATCATCATGGCAGCCATTGTCTCTATGGGGCTTGGTCGTCATTCATCAGTGCGCGTGCTAGGCGGTCTCTTTTTATTTTTTATCGCCTTTAACTTCCTGGAAGCAACACTGCCATCGCTGGTTAGCAAGCTCTCCAAAGCAGGCACCCGGGGTACATCCATGGGTATGTACTCTACCTGTCAGTTTTTAGGGGCAGCCCTTGGTGGAGCAATGGGTGGCTGGGCACTGCAACACGCGGGGATTATCGGTGTCATGATTACCTGCGCTGTACCCACTACGCTCTGGTTGATACTCTCTATCACGATGAAACAGCCCCCTTATGTCAGTTCTTTGGTTATGGCGCTCAATTCCGATACTGTCCCTGTTGGCCAGCCCATGGATGCGACGCATGCCCGATCAATCGGCGATCAACTCACCAAAATCCGGGGGGTTGAGGAAGTGACGGTGTTGCCAGAAGAGAAAACGGCATACATTAAGGTCAACAAACGCACATTGGATTTTCCTGCATTGCATCAATTTGGTAAGTGTTAATTTATGGAGCCTGTCAGACTTAAGACAATTTCGGCCTAAAATCCAGAAAGCGCGAGAAAGCGCGGCCAGAATTTTATGCTCGAAAGCATAAGTCCGACAGGCTCCTATGGGTTTTACCTACAAGTGACAGGAAAAGCGGCTTTTATCGGCGGCTGCAATTCATAAAAAGATTGTGAACGGTTTCTTATATTAACCGAACCCAATGATAGGTTAAAATAACCCCACCAAGCCTTTGCAGGCAACCCACTAATTGCACGTTACGCCTTTATAGTAAGCCTCTATGGTAAGGGCGCGACGTTATACTGGAGATATCTATGGCTCGTAGTGTTAACAAGGTCACCCTTATAGGTAATTTGGGCAATGACCCGGATGTGCGCTTCACCCCTAATGGCAGCGCTGTAGCTAATTTGAGTGTTGCCACTGGCGAATCCTGGAAAGACCGCAACACCGGGCAACTGCAGGAAAAAACTGAATGGCACCGTGTGGTGATTTTCGGCAAACTGGCAGAAATTGCCCAGCAATACCTGCGCAAGGGCGCTAAAGTTTACCTGGAAGGCAAGCTGCAAACCCGCAAATGGCAAGATCAGCAGGGGCAAGACCGCTACACCACAGAAATTGTAGTGGATGGTTTTGGCGGTCAGCTGGTCATGCTTGACGGTCGCCAGGATAACATGAATACGGGGGCACCTGCTGGTGGCTATCAACAGCAAGCACCACAACAGCAGTCTCAGTTTGCCCCTCAGCAATCCGGATCGCCTGCCCCTTCTCAGCAGCAGGCAGCGGCTTCACCACCGCAACAACCGTCTGCACAGAAACAGTCTGCTGGCTTTGATGATTTTGACGATGACATTCCGTTTTAGGGAACATATTTCTTAAAAAAGTTGATAATAAGTAGAGGAAAGCCCATTTTATGGTCTTTCCTCTTTTTTTGTTCGATAAAAGTGTTGATTTTGATTTCTCAATGATTTATATATAATGAAACAGTTGATTATAGGTGTGACGAAATGCCTGTGAAGAACTTGATTCTCTCTGATGGAGAGCGTTATCCAATTTTGCTTGATGAAGATGGAGTCCCTGATTACTGGGCGACTTTGTATGTCACTGAGCATTTGCGGCAGAAGTCCAATCAAACTTCAATCGAGAATGCATTGGGACACTTGGTTCACTTAAGGTTATGGGAAAAAATAAACAACAGATCATTGGAAGATGAGCTTAGCCAAAGTGTTTTCCCATCAGATGATGATATTTACTCATTACGTGACCATTGTCGGTTAGAATCACAGAGCTTGAAAAAGTGGCATACCCGAAAACCCAACAACTCAGTGGTAAAGTTCGCTCATGTTGCAGCAGCAACTGTCCCTAGCTTTTCCACTGTATCAACACGACATACATATAACAGACTTACACAAGTTGCCTATTATCTTGAGTTTATAGCCAAGGTTGTTTTGCGAGATAAACTTCGATGGGATGAGGAGTTAACCAAGTCTATAGAGTCTATGAGAAAGCAAATGCTTGCGAATAGACCAAAGGGGACTAGTCGTGGGGGGCTAGTCAGTGATCCGGATACTAAGGCTCCTCCTTCAGATAATTTCGAGCACTTTATGGGTATAGTCAAAGAAGACTCTCCCGACAATCCGTTCAAAAGTGAAACTGTGCGGTTCCGTAATAGCTTGATGTTTGAGGTTATGTATGAAACTGGCATGAGATCAGGTGAATTACTAGGTCTACAAACAGTCGATGTTGATTTCCATGGTGCTAGTTCTCTATTTATAAAACGTCGCCATGACTCTCTCGAAGACCCCAGAAGAAGGCAGCCTGTAGCGAAGACAAGAGAGCGCAAGCTTCCTCTAAAGAAAAGAACTGCTGATCGGTTAAAGCACTATGTTATGGAGATTAGAGCGGAGATAGAACCAGCTCGTAAGCATCCATATTTATTTGTTACTCACAAAAAAGGTAAAGACTGGGGGCGACCAATATCAGCAAGCACATTTGTCCTTATTCTTAACTCTGTTAAAAATGTCAGTCCCGATTTGCTTAAAGAAATAAAAAAACATGGATTTCAACATGACTCTAATTACCGTCTTTCCAACCAAATTGATGAAATAAACAAAGCAGCGAAAGACAATCCTGACATAAAGCCAATAAATGAAAAAATGGAGATTCAAATTCGTAAGGATATTTACGGGTGGGACTCCGATCAGTCAGCAGAAGTTTATAATCAGCGGCATGTTCGAAATGAGGCGAACCGCCTTATGCGTGAAGATATGGATCATTGGACAGAATTTACGAAAAAGGGAAAGTAGTATATGGCTTCGCACCCAACCATAAGAAAAATAGAGAAGGTTCTTCCTCAGTGGAGTAAGTCAAAATCAGGCTATTCATTTGACTTTAATAGTGATGAATGGGAGTTGGATGGCTCTATTACTATTAGATTTAGACGACTTAAGCAGCTAGATAAAAAAACAGAGCTAGGCTTTAAAAAGGCTCTTTGTCGCTATGCTGAAGAGCTTTCAGCTCACCATACAAATAATGTTTTTGGTCGGTTCAATAGTTATTTGAATCAGACAGGTGAAACAGTAGTAAGTGTTGCAGGGCTTTCTAATTATCGGTCAGGTTTGAATTCTGAAAACGAACATATGCTTGGTGGGCTTAAAGGCTTTCTTTTAGCATGGCATGACTGGGGGTTTGGTGGTGTTAAAGCGGATGTTGCTGATTATCTGGAAGAGTTAAAGCTAAAAGGCAATGTTAAAGGAAAGGCCGTAAAAAGTGCATGTCCGTACTCTGGAGCGTTGAGCTGGAGTAATACAATAAGTGCAACAGGCTAAAACTTGAGATGTGAGACAGCTGTCAGTAGATTTCTAAGTTGTCACACTTTGAAATGGAAGCCTGGAATGAGCACTCAAACCAAACACTACAAACAGCTGACTCAGGGTCAACGATACCAGCTTCAGGCATTGCTGGACAATGGGCAGTCACAACAAGCTATTGCTGACACCCTTGGAGTCAACAAAAGCACTGTTAGCCGTGAATTAAATCGTAATTCCGAGCCTGATGGTTACTGTCCTGAAGCAGCAGAAAAGCGAAAAACTGAACGGAAGAAAAACGCTCATAAAGCAAAGAAAACCGGTGATCAACACCGTGAGTTCAATAATACAGCGCAGCCTAGAGAGTTTTCTTGGTGTTTGCCCAGCGTAAACCAGCTTAACGCTCAGCTCTCAATGAGAGTTGGGCTGAAAAATCCTCCTAAAACCATTTTTCAAAGATTTGGTTTTAAAGATGAAGACGGCTCTGATATCTATCTGACCTCTCATCAGCTCCGAGTTTGGCTTTCAACAAACGCTGAACGTGGTGGTATGGATGCATGGCAGCTTGCTCGCTGGGCAGGTCGAGCAAGAATTGCTGATAACCGACACTACGATTTGCGTACTCAGGAAGAGCGAGAAGAACAGGTCAAGGCAATCATGCTATTTGAAGAGCGACCAACAGCTCTTGAGGCCATAAAAGTAAATCTACCTGTTAGCTATAAAGATTTAGGCGTAAACAGAATTGGTATTGCTGACCCAACAGTTTATGGAATGTGTGTGCATGACTTCTCTATGACTCCATGTATTAAGGGTGGCGGTGAAGAGTGTATGACATGCAAAGAACACGCCTGTATCAAAGGGATGCCCAAGACATTAGAGCGAATAAAACTGCTAGAGGAAAACGTGAAGTCGCAGTTACACAAGGCTGAAGCTGCTGCCGGTGATTTGATTTTTGGGGCAGATAGGTGGGTTACTCACTTGGGCTGGAAGCTAGCTCACATTCGCACAGTAAGACAAATGATGGAATCTGAAGCTACTCCTGAAGGAACCGTAATCTGGATACCACCTGAACATGATCCCAGTCCCACAAAAAGAGCGCTTGAACAACGTGATCTGAAAACTAAGCCTGATGAAGAAGAGCTGGTTTCAGAGTCAACGATAGCAATGCTTATGGGTATAGATAATGCCTAAAAAAATCATCACAGAAAAAACGCTTCCCCTTGCTCTGCATGAGCTTGATAAGTGGTCAGGAAAGCTGACATGGCCTCGTTACGCAGAGCGACTGGCTGTCTTACTGGGTGAAGAAAAGATTAGCAGGCATACCCTGCTGTCTTACCCCGCTTTGGTTGAGGCATTCAATGATAGAAAGGAAGCCCTGAGAGAGGCAGCTAAAGCAGAGCCTGAAGATATCACGCTTGAATTTGCCAAAGAGCAGATAGCGACACTGGAAGCCAAAGTCCAGCGCTTGGAAAAGCAGAATGAGCTGTTATTGGCACAATTTGCTCGTTGGCAAAGCAACCTGAACAGGATGCCCGGTGTTGATATGAAGAAAGTGAACGAAAATCTGGATAAGCCTTTACCGGGGGTTGATAGGCGATGAACAGAGGCAAAAATGGTCAGCAGATAGCCAAAGAAAATCTTGCCAAGGTGGAAGCATGGATTGCTGAGCGTGATGCAGCTAGAGACTGGGAAGAATACGAGTTCAACGGCAAGGTGAACCGTACCGTTATTTCTGCTGAACTCAATTTTGCCAAGTCTGTATGCACCCAGAATAAAAAAGTCAGAAGTGCGCTCAATGAGGCTGAAGAGCGTTGGTTTGGTCACAAGGAAATAAGTAAAGCCTCCCATGAGGCAGCTCGTGAGAGAGCAGAGAAACAGGCTGCAACAGTAACCTATTCAAATAATGCACTGACCATGCGTATTGCAGAGCTGGAAGCAGAAAACCGCCAACTTAGAAAAGAATTGCAGGCGTTCAGAGAGTAGAAGGCACTGATTGAAGCGGGTGCAGCAGGGTTCAAGGTATGAGTCAGATCACCCATCTACGACAAATCGTGCAGGTTAAAAAACGACGGCTGCATGGTTATGCCACGGTTGACCTTATTCAACCAGATGGCTCTATTCGCAAGCGTGACAAGCCCTTGGTTGTGCAATTCCCTGAGTATGCAAAGGGGGCGGTTACAGAAGGCTCACTCTGGCAAGTCAATGGCAGGGAACGAGAGAATACCTTTACTGTTAATGATTTTGTGGTTTCTGAGTATGCAATTGATGCTACTTCCATCAAATATCTAAAGCCTTCGGGTAAGGTGCTGTCACGTTGGATTGCTTCCAATATTCAAGGAGTCGGCGGGGTTATTGCTGATCGCCTGGTCCGCATTCCCAATCTGGAAAGTTTGGTTGACAACAGGGATAAACAGGCTCTACTACAAGTTTCCGGAATGTCTGAAACTAGAATTGAAAGCCTGTTTGAAGGGTGGCCTGACGCTTCGCTTTTCAAGACTATTGCTTGGCTAGAAGAACAGCAGTTACCGCTTGGGCTTGGGGGAAAACTATCTGGTCTTTTTGGTGCAGAGGCTATTGATAAAATCAAAGAGCACCCCTTTTTGCTGATGGCAATGGGAGCTTCTTTCGAAAAGGCGATGGTAGTAGCCAAAAATCTTGGTCTGAGTATGGCAAGCGATACCGTAGTTGCCGGTGTTGCCCAGCATGTAGCTGTTCTCTTTGGAGCCAAAACAGGCTCTACTGTGATTGACCAGAAGAATCTCATAGACGGCTGCTTTCGTGTTATGCAGAAGCCTGCCCCTGAAAATGTCGGTGACATTGCTTGTAAGCAGAGATTGCTGGTTAAGGTTGATGGCGGTTATCAGGTTTATGGGACTGCCTTGATGGAAGCATCCGTAGCGCACTTTCTGGTAAAGGCTCATAGCAGACAGGTAGGAGAAGGCTCCCTGATGACCGTTTGGGAGCGTTCCCTGTCAGAAACCTCTGTGGCTAAGGCGCTAGCAAGCTACGAAAAGACGTTGGAGTTTGAATTAACCGATGATCAGCGTAAAGCGGTTATAGGCTCTGTGCTATCTCCGGTTTGTGGTATTTCAGGTGGTGCAGGGACAGGAAAAACAACCATCCTGAAAGCCGTTCTGGGTGTTTATTCTGCTATGGCAAGTGGTCTGGCTTGCTATCAGGTTGCTCTGTCTGGTCGTGCTGCTCAGCGAATGTCAGAGAGTACAGGATTACCCGCTCAGACCATCGCCAAACTGATTGCTGACCATTTAGGTGATGGGAAGCCTGATCTACCGAATCATCTGCTTCTTGTAATTGATGAAGCCTCCATGGTTGATCTGCTCTCAATGTACCGATTGATCGGTATGTTGCCAGAAGCTACCAGAATCGTGTTTGTAGGGGATACTGCTCAGTTGCCACCTGTAGGGGGAGGTCTCGTTTTCCATGCTCTGCAAGATACGATGATCCCATTTTTTCATCTGTCACAGGTTAAACGACAGGATGAGCAGAGTGGAATACACCGCTTTGCAGCTGCTGTGCGTGAAGGTCGTTTTCAACTGCCAAATAAAACTAATAGTACCCTGTCTGATAGTCCTGATTGTTCCATCGAAAATAAGATGTCTCTTATAAGGCTAGAGCAGCTTTGGCTTGAGGCTGGGGGGATAGGGAGCTGTGCCGTGCTTTCGCCTGTAAGAAAGGGAGGGTTTGGCGTAGACAGTATCAATAGTCATTTGCAGCAAGCGATAGGGCAGGACAGGCCAAGTATCTGTTATCTGGATGAGCAGAGGGGCTGGATTTCGTGGGTAACATCCACAGGCACAGAACTGCTGCTGGGTGATCCGATTCTGGTAACTGCCAATAACTACGATGAAGATGCAGACATTCGAAATGGCGATCTTGGTGTCATCATCAGTGTCTACGATAGCCCCGATGAGGAAGGGGCTGTAGCGATGGCGGATATCAATGGAACACCTGTACCCCTGACACCTGAGCTACTGAAAAAGATTCAGCTGGGTTATGCCATTACTATCCACAAGTCGCAAGGGTCACAGTGGCCTACCTGTTTTGTGGTGCTGCCTGATGAGTCTGCACGGATGATTGATCAGACTTTGCTTTATACCGCAGCTACGAGGCCAGCAGAGAGGTTAGTGCTCTTTGGAATGGAAAGGTTTGTAGCTCAGGCTGTACAGAACGGATCGATTGCAAGTCACAGGTGTACGTTCCTGCAAGAAAGGTTGCGGGTAGCTGTAATGGATATTTAAGCCCACATAAAGGACAATATTTGCTCTTGCGAAGTGCAGTTAGGGGTAAGAAGTTGTGCAGTAGAGCCTGATCCAAGGATTGCAGCTACCTACATACTGCCTGAGTAAGTATGTATAGAATTTTGACCGAAGAGAGGCTTAAAGTGGCAGTAAACAGAGACAAGGTAGATTTGTGGAAGGCTGATGTTGCAAAATCTGTGGATTTCTACAATAACTGGTTCATGGAGTTTGCGCCTAAAGCATTCAGAGATACTCGCATAGAGACAACAAAACAGGTTGAACAAGCTCTGCAATGGACTGAGAACTTAACAAATATTCGCCCTGATACGCTCAGTGAGCATCCTTCGGTATTGCCAATGCTACGAATGGCTACATGTCCCCCAATAGCTCGTGATCGGCTTATTGGTCTTGCGGGGGTGAGCAAAAATTTGGTGGAAAATATGGAAAAGCAACATCGTGTCCCACCAAAGATGAAGCAAACAGAACTTGTATCACAGTTAACAAAAATTGGGGCAATCATCGAAAAGATGTCTGACCCAGACATCTTTGTATTGAAAGGACGAAAAGATACTGGTACTGAGGATGAGGTGTATCGGGCTTCTACAATAGTTGCAGATCGCTTGTGTGGTGCGGTGGCTGACCCCATTATCAGAAATGCTCAAGAACAACGACAGCTTGCTTCAATCAAGAAGTGGCTTGAGAAGCGAGGCTATCGTGAACTTGTGCAAGGGGAGGCTGAAGACTGGCTTTCTATGCCAAACGGTACTTTTTCGTTTCGCTTCAATGTACCTGTAGAGCAAGAAAATGGAAGACAGGTCAATATTCCTGTTGATGCTGTAATAATGAGAAAAGATGCTGAAAAAGGAGACTATCCTGCGCTTTTCGAAGCTAAGTCGGCAGGAGATTTTACGAATACTAACAAAAGGCGAAAAGAAGAGGCAGTAAAGATACAGCAGCTTCGCAGTACATATGGTGACAAGATTTCATTCGACCTGTTCTTGTGCGGTTATTTTGATTCAGGCTATCTTGGCTATGAAGCTGCTGAAGGAATTGACTGGGTATGGGAGCATCGAATTGATGATCTGGAACACTTTGGGTTTTAAAAATGCAAGATAAATTGCACCAGCTTGAAAATAATCGTCAAACACTACAGGCAGAGCTTGACGGGTTGAAAACCTTGGAAGAGCGTAATGTTCTAGGGCAGTTTTCAACACCTATAGCTCTTGCGAATGATATTCTCGCTCATGCTAAGAAAATTATGCCCAAGCATGAAAAGATCCGCTTTCTTGACCCTGCTATAGGTACAGGATCGTTCTACAGTGCATTGAGCAGTGTGTTCCAACCAAAAGCTATTCAGGTAGCTACGGGCTTTGAGATAGATGAGCATTATGGAAAGCCTTCTACAGCTTTATGGAAAGACGCTGGTTTAGATTATCAGTTGGGCGACTTCACGGTGCAAACACCGCCATCAGAAGATGATAGATACAACCTGATTATATGTAATCCTCCTTATGTGCGTCATCATCATATCAATGGACAGAAGGGCAGGTTGCAGTCTTTAGCATTATCTGCGGCTAACATGAAGTTGTCTGGATTGGCAGGCTTGTATTGTTATTTTATGGCTCTTTCTCACTCATGGTTAAAGAAGGGTGGCATAGCAGGGTGGTTAGTTCCGAGTGAATTTATGGATGTTAATTACGGAGAAGCAGTGAAAAGTTACTTGTTGAATGAAGTAACTCTACTCCAAATCCACCGGTTTGATCCTAATAACGTCCAGTTTGACGATGCTCTTGTTTCTTCTGCAATCGTATGGTTCAAGAACAAAAAGCCAAGCAAAGGACACAAAGTAAAGTTTACTTATGGAGGGAACTCAATCGATACCCCCTCTCATGAAAGGGAAGTTGACATTGAAGTATTAAGAAGCGAAAAAAAGTGGACTCGTTTCCCTCTATCTGAGGAGCGTGAAGCTTGTAACAACTCAAAGCTGAGTGATTTCTTCACAATAAAACGTGGCATAGCGACGGGAGACAACAAGTTCTTCGTACTAACACGAGAACAAATAGAAAGTCGTGGTTTGCACCTTGAGCACTTTAGACCAATATTGCCAAGCCCAAGATATCTGGGGGCATCTCAGGTTAATGCTAACACAGACGGTTTTCCTGACATTGACAATCAATTGTTTGTCTTGGACTGCAAGCTATCTTCTGATGAAATTGAGAAAGCTTATCCGAAATTACATACCTATTTGCAGGAAGGTGTGCGTGATGGTGTATCTCAGAGGTATTTGTGTAAAAAACGGAAGATATGGTACTCACAGGAAAACCGCCCTGCGAGTAGTTTCTACTGTACTTATATTGGCCGATCAGATAAGGATGGAAAAAAACCATTTCGTTTTATACTGAACAGATCCAAGGCAATTGTCGCTAATTCATATTTAATCCTGTATCCGAAGCCTGAAGTGGAACAAGCCATAGCAGAAACCCCTGATATGGATAAGAAACTACACGAGGCATTAAGTCAAATAACTGGAAAAGCTATGTTGGATGAAGGGCGTGTATATGGTGGCGGAATGCATAAAATGGAACCTAAGGAGTTAGCTAACGTTCCTGCCACTGAGATTGAGGACTTGCTGAAGAGCTTGTCTTCAGCAGCGTAGCCCAACATAAGGGCGCTGATGGCGTTGCAAACTTGTTTGCAGCGTCAGCAGTGTCCAACACTTAAAAACTGATTTTTATTGCCCACTTCAACTAACGATTCTCCCAAATCGTCCCAATCTGCTGTTGTGTAGTGGCATGCGCAAGTGGGAGCAACGACAATGAATACGACTGCGAATCAGGAAAGGGTTATGGATACCGATAAAGCAATCAGTCGCCTTTTTGATAAGTGGGGGCTTGCTCAAGAACAACGCTCTATGCTTCTCCCTCAGGGTGAGGCGAATACGGTGGAATGTGCTGAATACCTGCTATCGATCCATGCATATCTGCGGTTACTGTACCCCAGAAATGAGGAACTACTGTACGGCTGGATCATCATGAGAGAAGTAGCCTTTGATAACCAAATCCCACTGGAGATTATGATCCGTGATGGGGTAGAGGGGATCAGAGAAGTATTGCGGCACCTGAAGAACCAGACTCAGAGATAGCACCATCACCCAAATTTTAGCTTGGGACTGGAAAGGTGGGCAAACAAAAACAGTTGATTTAAAATACCCAGAACAGCCATATGTGAGCTTTTATCAACAGTAATGTCATAAGGTGTGGAATATAAATGAGTGACCACTATATAGCTCCTTATTTACTAAGGAATTTTTATTCACTCACTCACGCACTATTTGAATTATATGTATATTACCATTTTAATCCCGGTACAGGTTGTAATCTCAATACAAGCCCTGTTTTTTAGGGCTTTTTTGTGAATAACAATCACGCAATGGCTCGGTTATGGATGCAGAAACATTAAGAAAAACACTGCGTGCTCGCCGCTCAGCTCTGTCACCACAGGCACAAAAAGAAGCAGGCAAGGCATTGGCAGTGTGTATCAGCAAACAAGGGGTATTCCAACAGAGTCAGCAGGTTGCGCTGTACCTTGCCAATGATGGTGAGATTGACCCGGCAGGCATTGCGGAGATAGCTTGGCAACAGGGTAAAACCTGCTATTTGCCCGTATTGGATAAGGCAAAAAAAGGCCATCTGATTTTTTTGCTCTATACCCCCGACATGCCCATGGTCAACAATCGGTACGGCATTGCTGAGCCTGTTGTTGAAGGCGGAACCCTTCGCCAGGCGCAAGACCTTGACCTTGTGTTATTGCCGCTGACCGGGTTTGATGTGACCGGTAATCGTATGGGAATGGGAGGTGGCTACTACGACCGGACGTTCGCCTTTACGCAGACAGATGAATCCAGGCCACAGCTCGTAGGGCTGGCCCACGAGTGTCAGAAAGTGGCGCAACTGACGACCAATCCCTGGGATATTAGCGTTGACGCGATAGCGACAGACAAGTGCTATTACCAAAGACAAAAAAGTATAAAGCCATTTCGTCCAGATAGTGTATAAATTGTCCTGAAAGATGCGCGGCAGTGTTGGCCATGGGTTGGCTGAAGGGTCGTTTTCAAGGACTCAAAGAATTATTGGATACGCCCAGTGATAGAGTGTAACAGTATTACTGGTAAATTGATGGTGTAAACTGCATAAACCAGCGGTTTGAAAAAGCGTCATCCATTGAATTAAAGGAGGCATTTAGCCTGGTACCGGACGCCTGCTGTAATGGCTGAAAATGCAGCGTCAGGTTAACAGAAAACTGACTGACCTCCTCATTACCCAATATCAAATCCGGACCCGCGACAATACTATTAATATTGCTCGAAGCGACGACTTTTACACGCTGCTGAGGGAGTACCGCTAGTGCTACGGTGCGCTGTTCACCGAACCCAATCATTTTAATCTTTTCTTGTTTAAAACACCATTGACCTGTCATACTTTGCGCGGTAGAAATATCTGAGAATATTCCCTGGTGTAAAAAAGTCGATATTTCCTCAATATTTTCTTCTACCCATCTATAGTTGGATGGGTCATCATTGATTAACTTGTTCCAGCGCTCGATACTTTGTTCCAGACTACCAGAGACAGAAGCCTGCCTCTCGCCCACATAATAGCCCATGCGGTATATATCTTTCTTCATTTGCTCAGACAGGCCCGAGCCTTTAGGCTTAGTCTCCTCCCTAATACGTTGATTTATCAATTGCACCAGATTATTTTTAAAAGACGACGAACAGACACCGTTTAGTGTTGGTTGTTCTGTTGAAGCAGAGAGAGCGGATTGGTCTGAAATACAGGAGGTCAGAAAAGAAAACATACGCGCCCCAATGTTATGGACAGCTTTAAACAGCCTTGTACCTGACGTCTCAAAGCTTATTGTTCAAGGTTTCTACTTTCTGCCAACCCACTGTCTGCCATAGGTTACCAGAAAGTGTGGATAAACTGATTGTTCCTTGTAGCGTGTTTTGGTGCTGGGGTCGCACCATTAGCCTCGCCACCCACTATTTATCAAACCGTTAGAGTTGGCGTTAGCAAGGAGCCTGCAATTGGGAGTAAAATAACAGGCTGTCTAGGAGGCTGTCCGAGAATAGACTGCCCTACTGCGTTTGCGATAAATTGGTCTAAAAATTCCTGCTTCTTCGTCAAATAGCCCCACTATTATCCTCAGAAGCAGAAATTTTTATCCTCAATTTCTCGTAATCCTCGCTACGGGCGCTATTCTTGGTCAGGCTCCTAGGAGCCTGTCGGATTTAGGACAATTTCGGCCTAAAATCCAGAAAGTGCGAGAAAGTGCGAGAAAGTGCGGCCAGAATTTCCGATCAATTTGCTTAAATAGGTCAACTATTCGCGCAAATTGATCGAAAATTCTGACTCGCCCTACTGAATTTTATGCTCGAAAGCATAAGTCCGACAGGCTCCTAGGTTATAACAGGGAATGTTAAAACGAGGTTGATTTGCCAATCAATAACCGGAGCAGACAACATTATACCCCGGTTGACGGGATTAGTTTTCCGAAGATTTTGTACCTGAGTACCGCAGCAACATATAGCCAACTATAGCAGAAATCAGTGAACCGGCTAAAATACCAATGCGGTCTGTGGTGGCATAACCGGGGCCGGCATCAGAAAATGCCAAAGAACCAATAAACAAGCTCATTGTAAAGCCAATACCGCACAACGCAGAAAGTCCGTACAGGTGCAACCAGTTTGCCCCAGCAGGCAACTTCGCCAGACCGGTTTTAACAGCAATCCAGCTAAATGAGAAGATACCAAGCTGCTTGCCAACAAACAGCCCAGTCAAAATACCAAGGGGAATGGGGTTTGCCAGGGTTTTAAATTGCTCAATATTAAGAGGGATGCCGGCATTAGCAAAGGCAAACATCGGGAGAATGAAAAAATTAACCTTACCGTGTAGTTTATGTTCCAAGCGTTTGAGAGGAGAGCTTTTCTTTTGGTCACTTTGCGAGGGGATTGTCAGGGCAATAAGAACGCCTGCCAATGTTGCATGGACACCAGATTTCAGCACACACACCCACAGCAAAGTACCCACTAGCAAGTAAGGCGTCAGTTGTTTTACACCCGCACGGTTAAAGATAGCCAGCAATACAACCAGGGCAGCACCAATAACCATGGATGTCACAGACAGTTCCGAGGTGTAAAACAACGCAATAATAATGATGGCACCTAAATCATCAATGATGGCCAGTGCTAACAGAAAAATCTTTAAAGAGGCCGGCACCCGACTACCGAGCAGGGCAAGAATACCTACCGCAAAAGCAATATCAGTTGCCGCAGGGATAGCCCAGCCTCTAATGCCTACCGGATCACCATAATTGAATGCCGTGTAAATCAGCGCGGGAGCAACCATCCCACCCACAGCAGCAATGCCTGGCAACATCACTTTCGCCGGTGAGCTTAAGTCACCTTCAATGACTTCGCGTTTTACTTCCAGCCCAATCATTAAAAAGAAGATGGCCATCAGACCATCATTGACCCAAAGCAGGAGGGGTTTATGGATATCCAGTGGGCCAATGGCCACTTGAATGGGCAAATTTAACAGGAGGTCGTAATATTGTGATAAATGACTATTAGCAGCAAACAAGGCCAGCCCTGCTGTAATAATCAACAGAATACCAACGGAATATTCCTGATGCAAAAAATGTCGGAACTGTCGTGAAAGCATGTATTCTCCGAGAATCAGTTGAATCAGTGGATCAATATAGCAACCCACCTTGTAGTTTTCAGCTTTTACAGTTTCCTGTAAGATTCACTAAGAGCCTGTCGGACTTAAGACAATTTCGGCCTAAAATCCAGAAAGCGCGAGAAAGCGCGAGAAAGCGCGGCCAGAATTTTATGCTCGAAAGCATAAGTCCGACAGGCTCCTGGTAAAATAAGTGTAAAAGACATTGTTAGCTTTTTTCCAGCAAGTATACGTGAGTCTCTTTGGAAGAACTATGGGCTAAAACACAAAGTTAAAACTAAATTATATTGTCGTCTAGTTGCTTTTAGCCTGCTGGAGGTCTTTCTTCTGAACCAGGGGTAATGTTTTGAGTCCTTAAGAAGCGGTCTTAAAAGTCATGCTCCTACTGCGGCTACGATAAATGGGCCTAAAAAGTCGCTTTTGTTCGTCAAATAGTCCCGCTATTCTCCTCACAAAAGCGACTTTTTATCCGCCATTTCTCGCAGTCCCCGCTACGGGCAGACTTTTAAGACTGCTTCTAAGCTGAACAATGCAACGACGTCAGCAGTCTTCATTACCAGGGATGACAGCATCAAATTTTACTGTACTTCGGTTTTTATGAAAATGTTAAAGCTTTTACAAGCGTTGGGAAGGCCTTCACATACCAAAAGTTTTCATAGCTGTCACCAGGATCAAAGCAAGCTTGCAAAATGGCACCTGATGGTGTCTCTATTGTTTTAAAGCGCAGCGTCAGCTTAACAGAAAAGTTGATGTGCGAGCTGTCTTCTGGAAGAAGCAGGTTATCACCTACATAAATATTACCAACATCGCTTGTTATTATAATTCTTATAATCTGCTCAGGGGATAGTTTAAATAATATAAAGTTTTCGGAAATAAGCCCAAGGGAGGTAATGTTGTTTCCGTAAAAAAACCATCTGCCCGTCATGCTTTGTGCGGTAAAGATGTCAAAAATAAACCCCTGGTGTAAAAAGGTCGATAATGCCTCAATATTGTCTTTTACCCACCGGAAGTGATCATCACTGACTAATTTGTTCCAGTGCTCAAGTGATTCTTGCCGGGTCTCGCAGTTGTGACCAACTAACTCACTGCCCACGAAATATTTTATAGAACCATTGAGATCTACCCGCATATCTCTGTCCATACCGGAACCTTTAGGCTTGGCTTTTTTTGTAATATGTCCGTTTATTATTTGTATCAGATTATGCTGAAAAGCAGACGAACAGCCTCCATTAAGTGCTGATAGACCGGCAGAATCACAATACATCTCATCACTCAATGATGAAGCTGATGTGCGCTGGGAAAAACATCGTGCTATACAAGAAAACATATGCACCTCAAGCTTACTGAAAATTTTTGCCTTATTCTTATGTTCTTATTTTTTATATTCTGACTAACAGTGGTTATACCAGTCGTCTTTTCTAACTAACACAATGAGCATAGCAAACCGGGAAAAAGAATAAAGTCGAAGGGAAGAGAAATAGCGAGCAGCTATTGTAAGGTAGCTTTTCACAACTTTTTATGCGCTGCAATGGCTAAGAAGCAGTCTTAGAAGTCATGCTCCTACCGCAGCTACGATAAATGGGTCTAAAAAGTCGCTTTTGTTCGTCAAATAGTCCCGCTATTCTTCTCACAAAAGCGACTTTTTATCCTCCATTTCTCGCCGTCCTCGCTACGGGCAGACTTTTAAGACTGCTTCTAATAAAAGTCGCCTGTTTTCGACTTTTCTTCGTTATTACTGTCAAGTGTACTTCCTTCATGTTCTTTTTCATTCGAACTGACATTAATTACAGTTTATGGAAGACTCATTGTCCTGTGCATTTAATCGTTACACCTGATATAAAGCTACAATCTCCTGCTATTTGGCCGACGGTAAGAAAATAAGATCCTTTTTCACTCACCTCCCAAGAGCAGGAAATACTATGGACCCGTTACAGCGCTCAGGTCAAACGACACAACGATACGATCAACCTGAGGAAAAAGGTCGTGCTTTTGGCAAGACAGTGAAAAAGCACCATGTTATTTTACGTTTCTTAAAAAGAGGATGGGATAAATTTCGTCACAGCCAACTGATCGGCCTTTTTTTTCCGGCAAAAATGTCTCACTCTCATCCCTCGCGGTCAAAACCCCAAAGACAAGCCTATGTTCCAAATGTTTTGGGTATGACACCTGAAGAGGTAAAACATATCCATGCCATCAATAAAAAGCCATTGCCCACGAGGCCAGTGACAACACCTAAACGCCCACAAGATCACAAAAAGGCACTGTTAAGAGCAATGGCTAAACATGCGCAAGCTTTTGAGGGCGAAGGTAAACTGGTCAACACCGCAGATATACTCGAGGTTTTAAACCGTGCCGCCAAGATGGATACTCCCGGCGGTCGCACGGCTCGCGAATTTCTCAATCGCTATAATGCTGTGTTTAAGAAGCGGTCTTAAAAGTCATGCTCCTACTGCGGCTACGATAAATGGGTCTAAAAAATCGCTTTTGTTCGTCAAATAGTCCCGCTATTCTCTTCACAAAATCGACTTTTTATCCGCCATTTCTCGCAGTCCTCGCTACGAACAGACTTTTAAGACTGCTTCTAAGAAATAGCAGCCCAATTTACGGTAAGCAGAAACATCCCAGTGTCACTCGTTCAAGCCCGGCAAGGTCTTTGCGCGTCCTGACTGAACAGAAACCCTGCCTTTCCAGCAATTGAGCGACAGCCTTTCCCTGTTCATAGCCATGCTCAATTAACAACCATCCGCCTGGTAACAACAAAGACGGCGATGCCTGAATAATATGACGGATATCATCCAGACCATCGGCTCCTGACACCAGCGCGGGTAGAGGCTCAAACCGTACATCGCCTGTTTTCAGGTGTGGATCATCTTCACGGATATAAGGCGGATTTGTCACAATCATATTAAGCTGCTTACCTGCCAGCGGCTCACACCAGCTGCCCAGAAAAAACTGTACAGAATGAATACCATTGCCTTCGGCATTGGCTTTTGCAGTGGACAATGCCTGCTCACTCTTATCAGTAGCCAGCACCTGCCAGTTCGGCTTCTGTGACGCCATTGCCAGGGCAATGGCCCCTGAGCCTGTGCCGAGATCAACAACAATCCCATCATCTGGCACCGGCAGTGAAAGTGCCAACTCAACCATCAGCTCGGTATCAGGACGAGGAATCAATACATGCTCGTTGACGGTAAGCTGAATATCCCAGAAAGACTTTTCACCCGTCAGATAGGCAACAGGTACACCGTCGCCGCGTCGCTGAATCAGGGCATAAAAGCGGCTTTGCTGCCCTTTATCCAGCGTTTTGTCGGGCCAGGTAAATAAAAAAGCCCGGGGTTTTCGCAGGATATGGCTCAGCAACAGCTCGGCATCTAGGCGTGCGGTTTCACTGCCTGATGCGACTAATTGCTCGGTGGCCTGGCCGAGTATTGCGTCAATACGATGATTCATCAGGTATTTTCATCAGACAGGTTAGCCAACTGCTCAGTCTGGTGTTCTTGCAGCAAGGGTTCAATCACAGGGTTTAAGTCACCTTCAATCACTTCCTGCAATTTATACAGGGTCAGATTGATGCGGTGGTCTGTCACCCGCCCCTGGGGGTAGTTATAGGTGCGGATACGCTCAGAACGGTCACCACTGCCCACCAGAGTTTTACGGGCATCGCTGATTTCTTTTGCCGCCGCTTTATCCTGAGCATCCCGCAACCTGGCAGCCAGCCAGCTCATGGCCTTGGCCTTATTCTTATGCTGGGAGCGCTCATCCTGGCATTCAACAACAATGCCCGTGGGTAAGTGCGTGATGCGGATGGCAGAGTCTGTGGTGTTAACGTGCTGCCCACCGGCACCGGAAGACCGGTAGGTATCAATACGCAGATCTTCCTTACGAATATCAATGGCTTCTTGCTCATCAGGCTCTGGCATAATTGCCACAGTACAGGCTGACGTATGAATACGGCCCTGAGACTCAGTCTCTGGCACACGCTGGACACGGTGCGCGCCTGACTCAAACTTCAAACGACCATAAACACCTTCGCCAATAACACGGGTAATAATTTCTTTATAGCCACCGTGCTCACCATCACTGGTGCTGATAATTTCAATTTTCCAACCCTGTTTTTCCGCATAGCGTGAGTACATGCGAAACAGGTCACCGGCAAAAATAGCGGCCTCATCGCCGCCCGTACCGGCACGGATTTCAAGGAACGTATTACAACTGTCGCGTGTGTCTTTCGGTAGCAATAATACCTGCAAATGCTCTTCCATCTCTGGCAACTGGTTATTACATAGCGCCAGTTCCTCCTCTGCCATGGCGGCCATCTCGGGATCACCATCTGACATCATACTTTGGGCTTCAGCCTTGTCAGACACTAGCTGATCGTAGGCCCGATAAGCTTTTACTACCGGTTCCAACTCGGCATACTCTTTTGAGAGCTGCCGAAACTGTTCCTGCTGACTGATCACTTGCGCGTCACTGAGTAGCATACTCAGTTCTTCAAAGCGTTCCTTCAGGTTGTCCAGCTTATGAATAAGGGATTCTTTCATGAATGGTCAATATCGCCTGGTCAATTAACAAGGTTATAAGAAGCTGTTCACAATTTTTTATGAGCTGCTATGAACTGCAACCGCCGAAAAAGCGGCCTTTTTTCTGCTTTTCTTGGTGACTAGGAGCCTGACCGAGAATAGCGCCCGTAGCGAGGATTACGAGAAATTGAGGATAAAAATTTCTGCTTCTGAGGATAATAGTGGGGCTATTTGACG
>NZ_JAVLSP010000073.1:0-21216 GCF_031528575.1 Candidatus Sororendozoicomonas aggregata | reverse complement strand
TCAGAAGCGGTCTTAAAAGTCTGCCCGTAGCGAGGACTGCGAGAAATGGAGGATAAAAAGTCGCTTTTGTGAGGAGAATAGCGGGACTATTTGACGAACAAAAGTGACTTTTTAGACCCATTTATCGCAGCCGCAGTAGGAGCATGACTGTTAAGACTGCTTCTCAGTAGGGCGAATCAGAATTTTCGATCAATTTGCGCGAATAGTTAACCTGTTTAAGCAAATTGATCGGAAATTCTGGCCGCGCTTTCTTGTACTTTCTTGCATTTTCTTGCATTTTCTGGATTTTAGGCCGAAATTGTCTTAATTCCGACAGGCTCCTAGATTGGGAAGTACTACAATCATTGTTTTAGAGGCGCGGTCCTGCCAGCTCTTTGCCTGGGGATCAACCACCATCCATAGCGTGCCTGCAAAACACAGTAGCAGCGAAGGAATCGCCGCCAGCCAGCGGATGGTTGCCGATTTCAGGGTAACGGGCTGCATCTGTGTTGTCACCAGGCGAACGCGCCAGGCTTTCATGCCCGGCGTTTGTCCTTTTCGACACCAGCAGTAGGTAAAGAAAGCATAAGTGACGGCGACAAGGGCAAGGTAGAGTCCACCATTGTCGAGGGTGTGGCCGTCTTCTGTTAATTGTTTCAGATGAGGCTCGCCGTAGTAGACCAATTGGATACCCAGGTTAATAAAGGCCGTCAGAATAAAAAGCGCAACTACCAGTAAGGTGTCGTAGATAAGCGCCGTCAGTCTGCGCCATAAAGGGGCGATAGGCAGTTG
Organism: Candidatus Sororendozoicomonas aggregata; assembly: GCF_031528575.1. Taxonomy (NCBI): domain Bacteria; kingdom Pseudomonadati; phylum Pseudomonadota; class Gammaproteobacteria; order Oceanospirillales; family Endozoicomonadaceae; genus Candidatus Sororendozoicomonas; species Candidatus Sororendozoicomonas aggregata. Next base: position 20,445 of record NZ_JAVLSP010000073.1, on the reverse strand, counting down.
AGGAGATTGAGGAGGTTGAGTGGGTTGAATAGAAAGCGGCATGAAAAATACGGGTTAGTGGACATAAGTAGGGGGCATCATACTGGCTTATCGTGTTTGTTTCACGTCACTTTCGGACACACTCATAGCTCAACGGGTGTTGTGGTGTTCGCAAAACCAGCATTCGCGTCGTTTACTGCACAAAAACGGCTGTTTAAGGCAGTGCTAAGAAGCAGTCTTAAAAGTCATGCTCCTACTGCGGCTACGATAAATGGGTCTAAAAAGTCGCAGTCCTCGCTACGGGCAGACTGTTAAGACTGCTTCTAAGTACCATCCATCGTATTGTTATTATCAATTAACCCAGGGTTGATGGATATAGGCAGCGGCAATCAGAGAATCGTCTTTAACAAGGCCAAAAATAAAAGAATGATTAATAATGACTTCTTCAGGGGGGGCACGTCTAAAACCGCGATACGATGAATGATAAGAAGCAGCGCCAACTTCAACCCCTTGGTGATTAATTTTTAAAGCCGCGCTGTGTTTACTGTGTTGGTCGAGACTATTATCAAAGAAGCTGTAGGTGAAATTGCATTGAGGTATGACTAAACGAAATTTTTGTTCCAAGCCGGTAAAGTTCTCGAGGAGCCATAAAATATCCTCAGTCTGGCTTAAATGTATATGCCTTTCTTTATTAAAAATAACCACGGCTTTAATACCGTCTTCTTTAACGGGAATTGATATCAACCCTAAATTACTTCTAGTAATATAACCCATGGCCGTTTCTTTTTCCATCCATCGAATCTGGCTGTTTTCTTCACCATTCCATGATAGGGTCTTTTTATAAGGGCTGAAAGGCTTTTCCCAGGCCACCTTTTGGTATAACCATGAATAAATAATATATTTAATGGTGGGTGAGTTCAGAAGATCTTCCTCTACGAAATCTTGAATCATTCCATGGGTTTCTCTGGTTATTTTACTGTTGAGTTCCTCAGCGAAAAGTGTCGTTGTTTGCTGTGCCAGTTGGGAAGATGAGGTGTAAGGAAGGTTGAATTTGGGCAGGTGTTCATCAATATTTACACTTTTTGACACAAGGTGGAATCCTTTAATACTGGTTCCAACATAAGGTATAGGAAAGGGTGTCTCATTACGAAGAATACACTTCATTTTATCTGCGGCAAGATTTGATAGCGCTATCAGTTGTGGTGCGATAACAATATTTTTTTTCCCTTTTTGCTTTAACTGATCTTTAAGGATATCAAGACTTTTCTGGAAAGAACCAAGGGGAGCAGGCGAAGAATAAGAAAAAGGTGATTGAGATTGAAAGGCAATAAAGAATATGAGTAGAAACAAAAAAGATCTTTTATGTTCATTATTGACAAAGAAAATCATTCGTAATCCCTCAATATGCTGATTAAATGAAGCCTGAATATAGTAAAGATGTTACGAAAAAGGCAAGTTATCACTAAGGAGCCTGTCGGACTTATGCTTTCGAGCATAAAATTCAGTTTTTCTGGTGGCGCTCGTTCACCCAGTCATTACCTGTTTACTGGCTTCTGGGGCTTCGCTTATTTGCCGCTACGTAGCTCAACTCTATTTTTAATAAATGAACGCCTGTACATGTACCATAAGTACCGGATAGAGCCGTGGGCTTTTGACTGTAATCACCTGTGGCTTTTGGTCAGCAGCGCTCACAATAAGTTGAGCTGAGTATCTTCCATGTTATTGTTATTATCAATAGGTTCAGGGTTGATTGATATAGGCAGCGCCAATCAGCGATTTATTTTTAACAAAGCCGAAAATAAAAGGATGATTAATAATAACTGTTATAGGGTTAATGGGATTGTGTTCAATAGAAGATCCACGGTGTGCTCTGTAGGAAGCAGCAGCGCCAATTTCAGCCCCATTTCGGTCAATTTTCAAAGCCGCGGCATGTTTGATGTCGTGGTCAAAAGTAGAGCTGAGGAAGGTGTATTTAAAATCACATTGAGGCATTATTAGCGTTACTTCTCTTCTGCCCGTAGGATTATCAAGAAGCCATGAAATATCTTCAGTCCTTTTTATATCTAAAGCCCTTTCTTTATCGAAAATAATAATGGCTCTAATACCCTGTTCCTTAATGGGAATTGATACTATGCCTAGCCCGTTTTTTTCTCTATAACGCATGGTTCTTTTTTGGGCCATCCATTGAATCTGGTTATTTTCTTTACCATTCCATAGCATGGTTTGTTCATGAACACTGAATGGTTTTTCCCAGTTTACCTTTTGGTAGAACCATGTATAGAGGATATATTTAATTGTTGGCGAGTTCAGGGTATCTATCTCTGCAAAATTTTTAATCATTCCATTGGTTTCTTTTTCTATTTTCGCATTGATTTCCTGGGCGAAAAATTCAGTTGTTTGCTCTTTCAGATCATAAGATGAGGTATGGGGGATTTTAAATTTGTACAGGTGTTCATCAATATATAGCGTTTTTGAAACAAGATGAAGTCCTTTAAAGCTGGTTCCAAGTTCAGGCATAGGCAAGGGTGGTTTTTTTCCCACGATAGCATCGGATATATTGGCTGCGATATGATTTGATGTTCTTATCAGGTAAGGTGAAAGAATAATGTTGATTTCTTCTTGTCCTTCCATTTCTTTTTTCTTTAATTGTTCTTGAAGAATGTTAAGGTCATTTTTGAAAGAAGCGTGAGCTTCAGGTACGGAATAAACCAGAGTTAATTGAAAAGCTATAAGGAATATCAACGAGGGTGAGAAAAAGTCGTCATTTTTGCTACGGGTAAAAAATGTCATGATAGTTACCTCAAGGTAGTGAATAAATAAAGAATGAATATAGTGAGGGTTTTTAAAAAAAAAGCAAATTATTAATAGGAGCCTGTCGTATTTAACGTACAAATTGATCGAAAATTCTGACTCGCCCTACTGAATTTTATGCTCGAAAGCATAAGTCCGACAGGCTCGTGGTGATCAACTATCCTGAAGTACCAATCAATGGATGATGACGCTTCAAATATTCTTTCAAGTCAAATAGCCAGGCGGAATCAGGCAATTAAATAGTCATAAGAAGAATTAGTTTGACCTCTGACTGGCGTGTTTTTTATTTCTTTTCCAACAGACTCACACGCTTCAGGGAAGACGATGTCAGGAAAATACGGCTGTATTCCGTTCATGCTGAGCTTGTGGAAGGGGGGCAGCGCACGTCATAACCTGGTTCAAGGGATCTTACCATTTTTGCCGAGATCAGATAGCTCAACAGTTGAAGGAGAAATGGCTAACGACTGGTCAGGGGAACTTGCTGGTATTGTCGTTGTTTTAGCCTGTTTTACGGGGTGTTACCCTTTTTTACTCGACTTTAATGGCCTGTTTTCGTATTTTAAACCTATTTTTTCATAAATTGGTTCCTGTGGATGCCCCTGAGTAGTGGGCTTAGCACAGTGAGCTTTTGACTATAATCACCTGTGGCTTTAGTCAGCAGGAGTGACATATTCGTCGGCAGGCTGTCTGTGAATAGGCTACCCTTTCGGAATTGCCGTATTCTGATGGATGCTATTTTGGTCAGTCTCCTTGCGAGCTGAGTAAGTGGACTCTATGAACCCAAACTATCTCGACTTTGAGCAGCCGATTGCTGAACTTGAGGCAAAAATTGAAGAACTTCGCCTGGTGGGTAGTGATGCTTCGCTGAATATTTGTGAAGAAATCAGTACGCTGCAGAAGAAATGCAACAGCCTGAAAGAATCAATTTTCTCCAATTTGACTGCCTGGCAGGTTGCTCAGTTGGCTCGCCATCCACGGCGGCCTTATACGCTGGATTACATTGAGCGTATTTTTACCGAGTTTGATGAGTTACACGGTGATCGGCATTTTGCTGATGACTCATCATTGATTGGGGGTATGGCCCGTTTTGATGGTCGCCCAGTGATGGTGATCGGCCATCAGAAAGGGCGGGAAATTGAAGAAAAGGTGCGCAGAAATTTCGGTATGCCCAGGCCTGAAGGTTATCGAAAAGCGTGCCGCCTGATGGAAATGGCTGAACGATTCAAGATGCCCATCATGACGTTTATTGATACACCAGGCGCCTATCCGGGTATTGGTGCTGAAGAGCGTGGGCAAAGTGAAGCGATTGCCTGGAATCTGGGGGTTATGTCCCGCCTGAAAACACCGATTATCTCCACGGTGATTGGGGAAGGTGGCTCGGGGGGAGCGCTGGCTATAGGCGTTTGTGACCATCTGTTGATGATGGGTTATTCCACCTATTCAGTGATTTCACCTGAAGGATGTGCTTCTATTCTCTGGAAAAAGGCCGAGTACGCTTCCACAGCGGCAGAAGCCATGGGGGTGACGGCCGAACGACTGAAAGAGTTGGGTTTGGTGGATTCCCTGGTCAAAGAGCCCCTTGGCGGAGCCCATCGTGACCCTGATACGGCGGCAGCGAGCTTGAAGGCGGTACTGCAAGAAGAATTGGATAAGCTATCCGCTTTGGGTCATGATGCGTTGCTTGAGCGCCGATATAAGAAAATTCGCGGCTATGGGGCGCTGTCTTGACGGTTGAGAACTGTCCCGGTTTACGATAAAAAGGCGAAACGTTCGCCTTTTTTATTGATCGGATTATTGAGTGACCGCCTGTTATGACATCCCTGCCCGAGATGGTTTTAGACGCTCTTTTCCCTGTTAAAAACCATCGTTATGTGGTGGCATTCAGTGGTGGTATTGACTCAACGGTTCTTCTGCATTGCATGGTAACTCTCAGGAATCAAGGGCACTTCAGAGATCTCCGTGGGATACACGTGCACCATGGGCTGGTTGATCAGGCAGATCAGTGGGCAGAACATTGCCAATCGCTCTGTGAGCAGTGGTCTGTACCCTGCCAGATAACCAGGGTCTCGGTTGCCACTGGCACCGGTACAGGGCTGGAGAAATCTGCTCGTTCAGCGCGTTATCGGGTATTTGAGCAGGCGTTAGGAACAAGGGATTGTCTGTTGCAGGGGCATCATCAGGATGACCAGGCAGAAACCCTCTTGTTTCGTCTGTTCAGGGGGACTGGCATTGATGGTTTATCAGGCATTCCAGCCAACCGCCCTTTAGGGCAAGGCATGTTGTTGCGTCCACTGCTGTCAGTAAGTCGGTCTGCCATTGTTGACTACGTGCGAAAGCACCAGTTAACGCATATTGAGGATGCGTCTAATGGCAATCAGCATTTTTCCCGTAATTATATTCGCCACTCCCTGCTGCCTGAGATAGACCAGCGTTGGCCTGCAGTGGCATCACGGTTGGCATCACTGGCTGATGAATGCCAGGCAGTGAAACAGCAACGCGATGGGATGATCGCGGAACAGGTGGCTATGGCAACTATAACAAAACCTCAATGGTTACTGGGGTATAAGCCGTTATTAGTCATATCTCAACTACAAACCATGAAGGCTGCCCTTCGGCAGCAGGTGATTCGCCATTGGTTAAAGCAGCAAACCCTCCCGATTCCGGGGCGTGAAATGCTCGGGCGTGTCTTTGATGAATTAATAGTGGCGAAAGAAGAGGCAAGTCCGTTAATGTGTTGGGCAGGGTGTGAGGTTCGGCGTTATCGGGGAATGCTGGTGGCTGCTCAGCCACATCCGCCTGTTGAGCAATGTAAAGAGGTTTCCTGGGACTGGCGGAAAGAGCTTGTGCTTTTGGATGATACCTTTGGGCGCTTAGGTGTAAAGGCGCTGATGACCAGCACCAGGCAAGCTGTTGCCCTGCCAGCAGGGCCGCTGTGTATTAAAAACCGTATGGCTATTGATCCAGCTATGAAGCTTGCCGTTGCCGGTCGTAAGGGGCGAAAAACCGTTAAGCGGTGGTTACAGGAATACCAGGTGCCTCCTTGGTTGCGACAGCGTATTCCTTTTGTGTTTCGGGGCGACTCTATGATCTGCGCGCCAGGCGTGTGGGTCTGTGAAGGCTTTCAAGCAAAAGAAGGAGCAGGTCATGAAGTGGTTTGGGATGTGTATTGACTAACCGGTAGATCCTTGTGGTGTTTTTTCCGGATAAAACAATGAGATTGGCTCGTGGGGTTACTCGTGGGGTTAAGAGCAGCACACGTTCACTGTTACACCAATGGCCAATGGCCTTTCTGACTTCCTGAAGGAACCATTGGTCGATCAACACAAGTCCAATATCAGTGGGTTGTTGACTGGCTTCTGTGCTTTGTAGTTTATTTGCTTACCCGGGCGGCGGGTGTGTAATCACATGGGTAAAGATACGGTGACTCGTAAGGATTATATTTAGCGTTTGGATCGCAGCTGCCACCTGCCCCGCCTGCCTTCATCGTCTCACAGCCGTTATACTTTGGATCAGGCTTGAAAGTGCATTGGGAGATTTTCCCACTTTGATCGATGGTTAAGACAAAGTCTTTGAATACGTCTCTGGAGCGGATAGGTCCTTTCCATGGAAAAAAGCTAAGTTTTTTACCCTGAAACTGGGTGTCAATCGAGACCGCATAAGCGTCAGATGCACCCAGGGTTTGCTGACTGTTAGCGGCGACGTTAAATGCCAGCGGATACTCTTCAAAGCCAGAAAAAACAAAGAGTTTAATCTGCACACTCTGACCGGAATTATTTTTAACAGTAAAGTCGGCGAAGGCAGGTGGGATAGAAAATAATAAAGTGGTGAATATTAAATAAATGATGCGTCGCATAGTATTGACTCCAGATTTGACTTCTGAAAAACCATCTCAAAAGACTACGCACAGTATGACCTTTAAATGGCTTTAGGACTGGTTCCACAACTGTTACGGTGGTTTCACTTCTGCGAAGGGGTTTCACTGGAGTGGTGGGCCAGTTGACTCAAGCTTGGTAGATGATTCTGATATTTGCAACTTATGCCAATAGTTTTTTCTAACTACTGTAATGAGCTGACAAACGGGACCTTAGGAGCCTGTCCGAGAATAGACTACCCTACTGCGGTTGCGATAAATTGGTCTAAAAATTTCTCGTAATCCTCGCTACGGGCGCTATTCTCGGTCAGGCTCCTAGAACAGGCGAAAAGGTGAGTAAAGTCTGTTATTGACAGGCGTCGCAACGCAGGGTTGGCGTTCAGCTTGTCAGCGCCTGCGGTAGTTAAAAAGACGATGAATATAACGTTTGAGACGCTATTCCATTACTGAGGTTATAGATGAAAACCATTTATAGTGGTTTCTGTAATAAAACCCCAATATCGCTGTAATATTACTGCAATATTATCTGCCTATTCTCATTGTCATCACACTATTTGAATTGCACGATATCTCAGCTTTTCTGGGGGAGACATAGCTTGAAATTACTGAAGTCTATTTTGATGAGCTCACTTGTTATGGCAGCGTCTTTTTCGGCCAGCGCTGAGGATGATACCATTCATGGGGCGGGGGCGAGCTTTCCTCACCCCATTTATTCCAAGTGGGCCGAGAAGTACCAGGAAGAAACGGGTATTCGCGTTAATTATCAGGCCATTGGTTCTGGTGGGGGTATTCGCCAGATTACCGCGAAAACAGTGGATTTTGGTGCCAGTGACGCACCATTGGAGCAGGAAGAGCTGAACAAAGAAGGTATGATTCAGTTTCCTGTCGTGATGGGTGCCATTGTTCCTGTGGTCAATATACCGGGTGTTAAGCCAGGTGCCATGAAACTTAATGGCAAGACACTGGCAGATATTTACCTGGGTAACATTAAAAAATGGAATGACCCACAGCTGGTAGCGTTGAATCCAGACCTTGATTTGCCAGATCAGTCCATTTATGTCATTCACCGCTCTGATGGCTCTGGCACCACGTACAACTTTACCGATTACCTGAGTCAGGTTAGCCCTGAATGGAAAAAAAATGTTGGTAGAAATACCGATATTGCCTGGCCGGAAAAGGCCACCACTATCGGTGGTAGTGGTAATGCGGGTGTAGCTAACTTTGTCAACCGGACCCCTCACTCCATTGGCTACGTGGAGTATGCCTTTGCCAAGCAAAACGGGCTTACCCACACACAGATGGCCAGTGCTGAAGGCAAGTTCCTGCAGCCTTCCATAGAAACTTTTCAGGCAGCTGCGGCGAATGCTGACTGGGCGAATGCGCCAGGCTTCCGGCTCTTGCTGAACAACCAGCCTGGTGCTGACTCCTGGCCGATGACAGCCGCGACGTTTATCCTGATGCACAAGGAACAGGCTGATCCGAAAAAAGCCCAGCAAATTGTCGACTTCTTTAAGTGGAGTTACGAGCATGGTGATCAGTATGCCCAGGATCTGGATTACATCCCCATGCCTGATAGTGTGGTGAATCTGGTAAAAAATCTCTGGAAAGAGGCCCTGACCACCAACGGTAAAACCTTCATTAAATAACGACATTGGGCAGGCGTAAGTGGCAGTGATGCGGCTTATGCCTTCGAGATATTGATCGGAGAAGCACTTAAGACAGTGAATCGAAGCGTTTCGGTTCGCTGTTGTTCTCATAATTATGATTGCACTAACGATGCCTCGCGCTGTTAATGGCGACTCAATTTTTCACAAGCTGAGTTTGTCCAGCGCCATACTCATATTTCTGGTGTTGATCGGCATTATTTTGTCGCTGATAGATGGCGGTTGGCAAGCGCTGGTTGAGTTTGGCCCGGGTTTTATTTTCAGTAATGTCTGGGACCCTGTTAATAGCCAGTTTGGTGCAGCCTCAGCCATTTATGGAACGCTAGTATCATCCCTGGTTGCCATTATGATTGCCATTCCTGTTGGACTCGGGACAGCAATTTTTCTGGCGGAACTGGCACCACGGTGGATCAGCCGCCCAGTGGGTATGGCCATAGAGTTACTGGCTGCTGTACCCAGTATTATATACGGCATGTGGGGACTGTTTGTTTTTGCGCCCTGGTTTTCACAAGGTTTTCAGTTCTGGGCTCTGGAAAATCTGGTGGATCTTCCTCTGATCGGCCCCTGGTTTGACGGCCCACCCATTGGTATTGGACTACTGACTGCTGGCATTATTCTGGCCTTTATGATTCTACCTATTATCACTGCGTTAACACGGGATGCCTTAAAGACCATCCCCAACGTGGTGCGCGAAGCCGCTTACGGTGTGGGAGCCACACCCTATGAAGTGATTAAACGGGTATTGTTGCCCAGTATTAAAAATGCAGCCGTCGGCGCAGGTATTTTGGGGCTTGGCCGTGCCCTGGGTGAGACCATGGCCGTGGCTTTTGTGATAGGTGGCGCTAACCGGATTGAAACGTCATTGTTTATGCCTGCCAGCTCAATATCGTCAACCATTGCCCAACAGTTTAATGAAGCCACTAATGCCATGCATATTTCATCGCTGATTAGCTTGGGGCTGGTATTGTTTATTCTGACCTTTATTGTCATGGGTATAGCCCGTTTGCTGTTGAGGAAGTCATCATGATGTCGGTCAGAAAGCTGAAGGACCTGGCTTTTAAAGGCTTCTGCCTGGCTTGCGCGCTATTTGGTCTCAGTGTTCTTGCCAGTATTTTGTACGCGCTGGTGGGCAAAGGTTTGGCGGGTATGGGGACGCATATCTTCACTGAATTAACACCAGGGCCGGGTAGCCATGGCGGGTTGAAAAATGCCATTGTGGGCAGCCTGATGCTCACCGCGCTGGGTATTGCCATTGCGGCCCCTTTGGGCGTGCTCGCTGGTACATGGTTGGCCGAGTCTGGCCAGCGCTCCAAAGTTGCCGAAGCCCTGCGTTTTTTAAATGGAATTTTGATGAGCGCTCCGTCTATTCTGGTGGGTTTGTTTGTCTACAAACTGGTGGTAGTGACAACCGGTGGTTTTTCAGGCTGGGCAGGTGCCACGGCACTGGCAATTCTGGCGTTGCCCGTTATTGTCAGCACCACAGAAGAGATGCTGAATCTGGTACCTAAAACCTTGAAAGAAGCAGGCAGTGGCCTTGGTGCTCCGCGCTGGCGTGTTATCACCAGGCTATGCTATCGTGCGGCAGGGCCTGGGATTATCACAGGTATATTGTTGTCTGTTGCCCGTATTACCGGAGAAACGGCACCGCTGTTGTTCACGGCCCTTAACAGTAGCTTTATGACCACGGATATGAGCCAACCCATGGCAAATCTGCCAGTGACTATCTACCAGTTTGCCATGAGTCCTTATTCTTCCTGGAATGAGCTGGCCTGGGCTGGCGCGTTACTGATCACTGTATTTATTTTAATCGTTAATATTTTAGCCACCGCACTCCCGCGTTGGATTAAATCAAGAAAGGCGGCACAATGATGAATGCTAACCTGGCCTCTGATTATACGTCTGTGGTTGAGTCTGTAGACAATGTGGCAAACATTCTTGGTTCCACGCCATTGGTACCACGGATGGAAGTGCGTGACCTGAGCTTTTATTACAGCAAAGGGGCGAAGCCAGCACTGAAAAATGTGAATATGCCGATTTATAACAATAAGGTAACGGCACTCATTGGGCCATCAGGCTGCGGCAAGTCTACCCTTTTGCGCACCATGAACCGTATTTTTGATTTGTACGGCCCACAGTGCGCTGAAGGTGAGATAATGCTCGATAACAGTGACATTTTGCAGCGCAATGTCAACCTGAATGACCTTCGTTCGAAAGTTGGCATGGTTTTCCAGAAACCAACGCCTTTCCCCATGTCGATTTATGAAAATATCGCTTTTGGTTTGAAGACTAAAGGGGGCCTCAGCAAAAAAGCCATGGCAGCGCGTATTGAAAAAGCGCTGCGTAGAGCGCATCTTTGGGAAGAAGTGAAAGATAAGCTCAATGCTGATGCCAGCAGTTTGTCGGGTGGTCAGCAACAGCGCTTGTGTATTGCCCGCACTATTGCCCTTGAGCCAGAAGTGATTCTTATGGATGAACCAACCTCCGCGCTGGACCCGCTGGCCACTTCGGCCATTGAAAAGCTGATTACCGAGCTGCGTGAGAAGTACACCATTGTTATTGTGACGCATAATATGCAGCAGGCGATGCGTATTTCGGATTATACCGGCTTTATGTATTTAGGTGAGTTGGTGGAATTTAATCAGACGAGTAAAATTTTTAACCAGGCATCACAGAAGCGAACCCGCGATTATATTGCCGGTGACTTTGGCTAAGTGTTGGAATCATAGCCCTGCTTTATATGCGGGGGACAGTGAAAAAACGGTTGAACTAATAGTCCTTTAACGACTAGCTCAACCGTTTTTTTTGATTAAAAACTAATTTTTTCCAGACGGGTAGAGACTAAACAGTACTCGGATCAGTCTATGATGTTGTCACGTCTGAACCCTGGGCAGAAACACCGTGTGTAGTGACAAATAGAGCAAGCGCAGGCAAGCTTATTGCTCTCTTTGTCACAGGTTTATCCAGCTGAAAATAGCTTGTTGGGTTTTTTGTAGCTAAATTTTCAAGATCCTGATTACCATATTGTTGACATAGATTAGCAGGTGCGCTGATGGATCGGGTGAGTCTTTTCTGAGTAATGGTTTCTGGTTGGGTGGAAGATAAGTGCCCGGAACCTGTTGGCAAGTCCGTGTCTTTTTTAGTCGCTACCTTGCCATCATTGGCTTGCGGCGAAAGGGGTTGCTGACCTTTCGATGAATTTTGAGTCGTTGTCATTAACTCACAAATGTTATGAACGCCTTTTTTGAAATTTTCTGACTCAAGGGCTGCTACGAATACCTGACCTGAAACACCGATAACTTTCGAAGGAATACCGGGTTTTCTCGCCATTTGTTTAGCGGCCTGATCTAATGTTCGTAAGGCGCATTTATTAAATGTATGGTGAACGAGGGTTACTGTTTTACCGTCAAAACTTTTACCTGGAGAATTTTGCGCAGCCTTTGAATCAAATCCCGCAGGAGTGTGTGTGCTATTTGTTATCCCTATCATTTTCATTTCTCCTGTCTGCCTTGGTATGCTGTTATTATGCGCGCGTCAATTTTCCTGGCAACTGGACAAAAGTATGTAAGACTTTCGTTTTATACACTGTTCGGGTGAGTTCGTTTTTATCGTATCAGTGTACTGTAAAATGCTTATCCTTCAGTATGTTAAAGTGTTTTTTTGCCCGTTTTTCCAGCTCGGCTTCCCAGCTTTTTCGCCCTTCCCACCCTTCAATGACGCCTGCCGGTAAACACATATCCGTGGCATAATCGCCCTTGGGGTGATCCACAAACCAGACATGGAGCATCTCTGGCGAGCGGCGTGAGGCTGTCCCGTCGCATTGGCCGGAAGCCTCAAATTCAACCATCAGATTGTCTCTAAAACAGTAGGCCTGGTAAGAGGTGTGAAAGTGCCAGAGAGTGTTGACCCCACCGAGTTGCTGGCCTTTGTCATAATGCGCTGTGGTGAGGAACATGGCACCGGCCAGGACCAGCCCATTATTTGAGGGGTAAAACATTAAGAATTCTGGTTTTTCAGGATTCAGGGTTTCATTGTCCCGGGTGTATTGGGGGTTGGCGTAATGCAAAAAGTCCAGAGGCGGTGAATTAGTAAAACCATCCGCTCGCGCTTGTTCAATATTATCCCAGCCGTTGCTGTAGGCTGCCTCCATCACTGAGTGTTTGAAGGTGTCTGCTTTTTGCTGCTGTTGTCTAGAGGGCACCGATGTTGGGTTCACAGAACTGACTTCGTAAATTGTCGGGTTATCTTTCTCTGTGATGGCCGGAATAACACCGTATTGCCAGGGGGAAGCATCGGTTTCCAGTTGTCGATACCAGCGGGGTTGTCCCTCGGGTGAGAGCAGCCTTATGGAATCATCAACCTTAAGTAACGGGACAGAAACAGCACGGGAAGTATCGAATAAAAAGTGGTAGGCAATCAGTCCCGCAAAGGCAGGGAGAAGTATGAGTCCGAAGGGGAAATACTGTGGCATTGTTGCCTCCTGTGCTGCTAGGAGCCTGTCGGACTTATGCTTTCGAGCATAAAATTCAGTAGGGCGAGTCAGAATTTTCTATCAATTTGCGCGAATAGTTGACCTATTTAATCAAATTGATCGGAAATTCTGGCCGCGCTTTCTGGATTTTAGGCCGAAATTGTCTTAAGTCCGACAGGCTCCTAGCCCTGCGTGTTTGGGCAACAGTTTTTGTTGCCACCGAGATTGTATTCTTATGCCAGCAGAGCCTAGAATAAAGATCCTTCTTTATGACTCTCATACATACCATGCCTGCACGCTTTATTCACCTGAGACTGCATTCCGAATTTTCCCTCAGAGACGGTTTGGTCAGAATTAAACCGCTGGTCAAAGCCATGACTGAAGCAGGTATGCCAGCGATAGCATTGACGGATCAGTCGAATCTCTGTGCCCTGGTGAAATTCTACAGTGTTGCCATGGCTGCAGGCATTAAGCCCATTAGTGGCGCAGATCTTTGGGTGTCAAGACCTGACAGTGACTGTGAGCCAGGCCGAATGGTTTTGCTGAGCATGAATGACACCGGTTATCGCAATTTGACCGAACTTATTTCCCAGTCTTATCTTGAAAATCAGCACCACGGTCGTGCCATTGTCAAACGAGAATGGATAAAAGAGAAAAATGAAGGCTTGATTGCCCTTTCTGGCGGCAAGGACGGTGATATAGGTCAGGCGCTGCTGGCCGGTAATCGCGCAATGGCAGCCAATCAATTGCGGGAATGGATGGCAGCGTTTCCAGATCGGTTTTATTTGGAACTCCAACGAACCCATCGTATGGGTGATGAAGAGTATTTGCATGGGGCTGTGGCATTGGCCAGCGAGCATGACTGCCCGGTGGTGGCCACTAATGACGTTATCTTTTTATCACGGGATGATTTTGATGCCCACGAAGCCCGTTTTTGTATTGGTGAAAGTGCTACCCTTGATGATCCTCGTCGGACGCGGCCCTATTCAGAAGAGCAGTACCTGAAATCAGAAGAGGAAATGATTGAACTGTTTTCAGATATTCCCGAAGCTATTGAGAATACGGTTGAGATTGCCAGGCGTTGCAATCTGGACATGCGCCTTGGCGAGTATTTCCTGCCCGAATACCCCATTCCTGACGACAAAACCATGGATCAGTTTTTCCGGGAGTTTTCCCACGACGGGTTAACCGAACGCCTGGCCGTTATTCTTGATAACAATGACCCTGATTACACCGAGAAAGAAAAGGTTTACCGTGACCGTCTCGATTTTGAGCTTGATACCATTTTACAAATGGGGTTTCCCGGCTACTTCCTGATCGTGATGGACTTTATTCAATGGTCGAAAAATAACGGGATTCCGGTGGGGCCGGGGCGGGGCTCAGGTGCGGGTTCTCTGGTGGCTTACGCGCAGAAAATCACCGATCTTGATCCCATTAAATATGACTTGTTGTTTGAGCGTTTTTTGAACCCTGAGCGGGTATCGATGCCAGATTTTGATGTGGATTTCTGTATGGATGGCCGGGATCGGGTGATTGACTATGTTGCCCACACCTACGGTCGGGAAGCGGTGTCGCAGATTATTACGTTTGGCACCATGGCGGCAAAAGCGGTTGTCCGTGATGTTGCCAGGGTGCAGGGTAAGTCCTACGGTCTGGCCGATCGCCTGTCCAAAATGATTCCCTTTGAAATTGGCATGACACTGAATAAGGCCTTTGAGCAGGAAGAGGTTATTCGCGATTTTCTGTCCCAGGATGAAGAGGCTGCTGAAATCTGGGAAATGGCGTTAAAGCTCGAGGGCGTTACCCGGAATGTGGGTAAGCACGCCGGTGGGGTAGTGATTGCGCCAACAAAATTGACCGATTTCGCGCCCTTATATTGTGATGAATACGGTGAAGGGATTGTCACCCAGTACGATAAGAACGACGTGGAATCAGCGGGGCTGGTCAAGTTTGACTTTTTAGGCTTGAGAACCCTGACTATTATTGATTGGGCGCTGAAGATGATTAATCCCAGGCGTCTGGCACGGGGGGAAAGTCAGCTTGATATTATGCACATTGATCTGGAAGACCCCGACGCCTTCGCGTTGCTGAAAAAAGGTGAGACTACTGCTGTATTCCAGCTGGAGTCCCGGGGGATGAAAGACCTTATCAAGCGGCTGTTACCGGATTGCTTTGAAGATATCATTGCCCTTGTTGCGCTGTTTCGCCCTGGGCCATTGCAATCTGGGATGGTGGATAATTTTATTAACCGCAAGCATGGCCGCGAAAAGGTTTCTTACCCTGATGCCCAGTATCAGCATGACTCCTTGCAGCCAATTCTTGAGCCGACCTACGGTATTATCCTGTATCAGGAGCAGGTCATGCAGATTGCCCAGGTGCTGGCGGGCTACACCCTTGGTGGTGCCGACATGTTACGCCGGGCGATGGGGAAGAAAAAGCCCGAAGAAATGGCCAAACAAAGGGCGGTGTTTGAGGCCGGGGCCAAGCAAAATGGTATTGATGGTGAACTTGCCATGAAAATCTTTGATCTGGTGGAGAAGTTTGCCGGTTACGGGTTTAACAAGTCTCATTCGGCAGCTTATGCCCTGGTCTCTTATCAGACGTTGTGGTTGAAAACCCATTATCCGGCTGAGTTTATGGCGGCAGTGATGAGTTCTGATATGCAGAACACGGATAAAGTGGTGACTTTCATCGAGGAGTGCCGCAACATGGGGCTGACGGTTTTACCCCCGGATGTTAACAGCGGTGAGTTCATGTTCAAAGTGAATGAAGATGACCACATTGTTTATGGTCTGGGTGCCATTAAGGGTCTCGGTGAGGGGCCCATTGAGGCCATTGTTCAGGCCAGGTCGGAAGGAGGGGCATTTGTTAATCTGTTTGATTTTTGTGAGCGGGTTGATTTGAAACGGGTAAACAAGCGGGTTTTAGAAGCATTGATTCGCTCTGGTGCCGTTGACAGACTTGGCCCAAAATCGGGTATTCACGAAGCATTAGGCTATAACCGGGGCGTACTTGAGGCCTCTCAGATAGAAGCTGTTAAGGCGGCAGAACAAGCGGCACGTAGTTTAAGCTCAGGACACGGAGATCTTTTTGGATCTTTGGTGCCAACTGGTAAAAAAGATGTCTATGCCAGTTATGTTGATATACATCCATGGTCAGATAAAGCGCGGCTACAAGGCGAGAAGGAAACACTCGGGCTTTATCTAACAGGTCATCCCATCGATGAGTATGAAAATGACATCAAGCACTTTATTCGTCACCGTATCAAGGATATTCAGCCGTCACGGGGGGATAGCCAGAATATAGCAGGATTGGTGGTTGACTTGCGCATCATGAAAAACAAACGGGGTGATAAAATGGCTTTTATCACCCTTGACGACCGAACGGGGCGCATTGAAGTCTCAGTGTTTGCTGATGCTTTTAATGAGTACCAGTCACTGATTCAAAAAGATGCCGTATTAGTGGTGGAAGGCGAGGTCAACCACGATGATTATTCCGGTGGTTTGAAAGTCCGCGCTAAAAAAATCATGAACGTGGTGGATGCCCGGAGTTATTATGCTCAACGATTGGTTTTATTATTGTCCAGTGAGCGCATTCAGAAAGATTTTTCTCAGCGCCTGGGGCGTGTGATTCGTAACCACCAGGGTAATTTACCCGTGCAGATAAAGTACACCCGTGTGGATGCATCAGCAAACCTGGTACTGGGCAGTGATTGGTATATTAGTCCTAGTGATGAGCTGATACAGCATCTTCACCAATGGTTAGGCCGTGATGCCGCTAGGGTTGAGTATGTATAAAACCGGTGCGGTTATTTCCACGGTGCGGTGAGTGAGATCCTCATGCGTCCCTGACACCGTTTACTGCCTGTAATACAATACGCTTAGTATAGGCAGTGGCGGTGAAAAATAGCCCCTTGTCGTTCCGTGAAGTTCGTCATGGACTGTTGTCATGGGTTTCTGCCCTCGCGGGGATGACGGTTTATTGGTAAGCTTTTGATGCCACTGCCCTCAATCCTCCACCATTATCCACAGGCTTCTTCTATAGTAATGACACTCCGATTCTTTATTGCATCGCTGATGGTGATACTGGTCTATCTTCAGGCACGATTATGGACAGGTGAGGGCAGTGTTGCAGAAATCGTCTCCCTGCGAGAAGAGATTGCCTTGCAGCAACAGGAAGGTGACCGCCTGGCCTTGAGAAATCAGCGTCTTGCCAATGAAGTAATTGAGCTTCAGAAGGGGTTGCAAACCATTGAAAAGGAAGCCAGGCAGGAGCTGGGAATGATTGAGCAGGATGAAACCTTTTATTTGATATACGAATAAGGTGTAGGGCTGTGAGCGAGTCTGATACTATTTTTTCTCCCCGGTATTGGGCAGTTGTCCCCGCTGCGGGTATTGGTCAACGTATGAATGTGGCTATCCCCAAGCAGTATCTCGAAATTCAGGGGAAAACCCTGATGGAGCATACCCTTGAACGGCTGCTTCAGTTTACGCTGCTTGAGAAAATTGTGGTGGTGTTGGCGAAAAACGATCAGCATGCTAGCAAGTTGCCGGTTTTAAATGATCCCAGGGTGATGACGGCAGAAGGCGGGGCAGAGCGCTATCTGTCAGTCATCAATGGCCTGGAGGTGCTTGATAGCTGTGCCCATGGTAGAGACTGGGTATTAGTGCATGACGTTGCCCGGCCTTGTGTCCGTCTGGCCGATCTGGAATGGTTGGTGGAGTGTTTACGACAGCATCCGGTTGGTGGGTTGCTAGGAACTCAGGTGCGGGACACAATGAAGCGGACAGGGGTTGATAGTGCCATTACTGAAACTGTCGAGCGTGCAGGTCTTTGGCATGCTTTTACCCCTCAGATGTTTCGGAAAAAAATGCTGTCCGAGGCGTTGCGTTGTGCAATACGGCAGGAAACCCCCATTACAGATGAAGCCAGTGCTATGGAGATGCAGGGGTACAGGCCCCTGATGGTAGATGGTCACAGCGATAATATTAAAGTGACCAGTGGCCCGGATTTGGCACTGGCTTCTTTGTACATAGAACAACAGGCAAAATTGATTGAGAACCCCTAATGCGTATTGGTCATGGTTTTGATGTCCACCGTTTTGGTCCAGGTGACCAGGTGACTCTCGGTGGCGTGAGTATTCCCTATGAGAAAGGGCTGGTGGCACACTCAGATGGTGATGTATTGATTCATGCTATCTGCGATGCCCTGCTCGGTGGTGCGGGTCTCGGTGATATAGGCAGGCATTTCCCTGATACTGATCCTGAGTTTTCCGGTATAGACAGTCGCAAGTTGTTAAGGCACGTTGTTGCGTTGTTGAAGGAGCAGGGTCTTCTTGTAGGTAATGTTGATAGTACGATTGTGGCGCAGGCGCCTAAAATGGCACCCCATATTGAGACGATGCGTACCTTTCTGGCTGAAGATTTGAATGTCGCAATCGATCAGCTCAATGTCAAAGCCACTACCACTGAGAAGCTCGGCTACACCGGGCGAAAGGAAGGCATTGCGGTACATGCCGTTGCTTTACTTATTCCGGCGTGATTCTTCATGCTGCTTTTCGTGCTGTTTCAAGCATCCGTATGGGCAGGCGTGCTGGTTTAATCTGTTTTTTCCTACAGACTATGGTTTATGAATGAATTTTTCTTCAACTGGCATTATGCCTGTGGTGGCCCTGTCGGGTCGGGGCTTTTTAAAACAATTCCTGAAGATTTTCGGGTGGTTGAAGAGCTCCCTTTTGTACCCGATGGTGAGGGCGAGCATTTACTGGTAATGATTGAAAAAAAGGGCCACAACACTGACTGGGTAGCTGGTCAATTGGCCCGATGTTGTGGTTTGTCGAAAAAGGCTATCAGTTATGCTGGCCGGAAGGATCGTCAGGGCATTACCCGGCAGTGGTTTTGCCTGTCTCTGCCAGGCATGCCAGACCCTCAGTGGTCAAGCTTTGAAACAGAAACACTGACAGTGATAGAGCAAGCAAGGCATCGGAGAAAATTGCGCGTTGGGGCTTTAAAGGCCAATCATTTTGCCATTACACTGCGAGATGTTGCTGGTGAGCGGCGGGATATTGACAAGCGTCTGTCATTAATTGCTGAAGAGGGCGTGCCTAATTATTTTGGATCTCAGCGCTTTGGGCATAACAACCGTAATATAGAGAAAGCCGTTGCATTGTTTGGCGGCTCGTTACGGCTCCCTCGCAACAAGCGGTCAATGTATTTATCAGCAGCACGTTCCTGGCTATTTAATAAGGCGCTGAGTGATCGTATTGCTCAACAGAAATGGCAGATACTATTGTCGGGTGATGTTTTGGGGTTTCAGGGCAATAACAGTTTGATTTTTGACATATCCGATAAAGCGTTGAAACCCCGTTTTGAGCAGAGAGAGGTATGCCCCACGGGACCTTTATGGGGAAGGGGGCGCTTGAGCTCCAGTAGTGACTGTCATTTGCTTGAATCTGCTGCCATTGCACCTTATCAGGTGTTGTGTGACGGGTTGGAAAATGCGGGGCTAAATCAGGAGCGGCGTGTGCTGTTATTGCAGCCCCAGGGGATGGAGTGGCACTGGTTGGACAAACAGACACTGCATGTGCGTTTTGGATTACCGAAAGGCACCTTTGCCACCTCAGTATTGCGGGAAGCCCTTGTTTGTCAGGAAGGAGCGGCTATTGACCATTCTGCTATCCAATGATGACGGAGTATCTGCGATAGGGCTTACTGCCTTGTACCAGGCGTTGTCGAAGCACTGGCATTGCCTGGTTGTTGCCCCTGATCGAGACTGCTCAGGACAAAGTAATGCGCTCACGTTAGACAGGCCGCTGAAAATAGTAGAGCAACCTAATGGCTTTTATGCAGTAAACGGGACGCCAGTGGACTGTGTGAATCTAGCCATGACTCACTTGTTAAAGGTGCCGCCTGAGTGCGTTATCACAGGAATTAACCATGGGGCGAACCTGGGGGATGATGTGTTGTATTCCGGCACTGTAGGCGCAGCTTTTGAGGGGCGTTTCGCAGGAAAGGTGACGCTTGCGGTTTCTTTATGTGGTGGTGGAGAACAGGCTTTTTTGACCGCAGGTCGTATTGTGAGTGATTTGCTGTCAAGGTTACCCGATTTGGTTCCGGGAAGTGGTGCTGTGTTAAATGTGAATATCCCTGAGTGTAACAGGTTGAAAGGTTTTAAAGTGACCCGGCTCGGTCACCGTGGTTGGCCGCAGCCTCCCATAGAAAGTGTTGACCCTAAAGGGCGTTCAGCGTATTGGATAGGGAAGGTTGGTCGGCCTGATGATGCGGGTGAGGGCACGGATTTTCATGCGGTTGCCAATGATTTTGTGTCTGTGACACCCCTGAGTGCAGACCAGACCGCCCATGCTGGGTTGCCTGCCGTGCAGCAGTGGTTAAAACCTTATGAATGCATCTGATCTCAATGGGTAGTGATAGTTCAGATCAAATCTGTCATTTCTTTTTGCTCTTTGTTCAGCATTGTAACAATAAGGGGGCGGGTGATCAGCGAGGGGCAGTTTCGCTACAGGGGAGCTAGGAGCCTGACCGAGAATAGACTAACCTACTGCGGTTGCGATAAATGGGTCTAAAAATTCCTGCTTCTTCGTCAAATAGCCCCACTATTATCCTCAGAAGCAGAAATTTTTATCCTCAATTTCT
>NZ_JAVLSP010000072.1:0-21267 GCF_031528575.1 Candidatus Sororendozoicomonas aggregata | reverse complement strand
TATTCACTAAAAATTTCCGACTTTTTATCCTCAATTTTCTGCCATCCTCGCTACGGGCGCTATTCTCGGACAGGCTCCTAGGCTTATAAACGAGTTATTATATTGCCTCTATGATTTTTTGGTGGCAGTTCTTTTTTACTGCTGATACCCACCAGTTAACGTGATTCGCCAGAAACACGTTGGCTGCTAAAAGGTATGAATCCATGCCCAAAAATAAAAAGGGTGGTTATAAATGTCTGGTTTGTAATGCGGTTTTTAGTTGTGGGTCCCAGCTAGCCGAGCACTTGTCGTTCCATATTTCTGGTCAAAAAGAATTCACCTGCCCCACCTGCAGTATGGTTTTTCCAACGTACGGCAATTTGAGAAGGCACTATGTAATCCATTCGGATGTTAGAGATTTTATCTGTGAAATTTGCGGTAAAGCTTTTAAACGATCGGATATGCTCAAATCGCACATGGGCACTCATTCCACTATTAAACAACACAAATGCACCTTCTGTGATAAAAGGTTTCTCCGGGAATATGACCTTGGAAGGCACTTGGTAGTTCACACGCGCGCTAAAAATCACCAATGCGGCAAATGCGGGAATATGTTTTCAACGGCGTCCAATCGCACCAGGCATGAGAGAACATGTCAATCTCTTAACTGCGTACAGACAGTGATACAGCCACTGCCCGGTGGAAATGTCGTTACCAGCACAACCCATGTCATGCCAATAAGCCCTACGCTTGTTGCCACTGTAGCCAGCGTAACAGGCGCCCCAGGTGTCAGTGCCACAATGATTGAGCATCAGCATCTAGGGGCAGCAGCGGCAACCGTCACGACGTTTTCGCAAAAGAGCGCCGCAGTCACCGCGCGGCAACAGTCAGGGACGGCTCTGAGCCCACAAGAAGATGCCTTTCTGACTGATATAAACCAAATAATCAATGACGACAATGCGGGTTCTCTGGTGGGGGGGCAGTCAGGTTTACCCAATAACACTGATCCGACAACATGGGTTTCGTTTGATACAGGTGATTCAGGTTATGATATCGACCTGGGTTGGACGTTTGACGGGATACCGGACTGACCGGATTAACCTCTCCAAATGCACGATATCCACAATGCGATGATGGATTATGGTTAGGTGCCTGGAGGCAGAAAGTGGCAACCAGATCCTGATGATTTTTTCTCACTATCTTGCAGCGCTGCGGGGATCCGTGAAACCGTTGGGCCATAAACATTCCCTATGGCTATACCACGCTTACAAACGAGTATTATATTGCTTCTATGAGTGTTTTGGTGGCAGCTCTTTTGTGCTACGGATGTCCTATAGCGGATAGCTGTGAGGTAATTCGCTAAAAATACACTTGCTGCCAAAGGATGTTAATGCTATGCCCAGAAAGTCTAACACGCCTGAAAATAGAACTCATTGCTGTTCATTTTGCGATAAGAGTTTTCATTATGACTACCAACTCAAGGCTCACATGGTGAGCCATACGGGGGAACAAAACTTCATCTGCCCCCAATGCGCAAGACGTTTTTCACGGCCGGACAATCTACGAAGGCACTTGTTAACCCATTCGGATCTTAGAAATTTCGGCTGCTCCCAATGTGATAAAGCTTTTAAATCGGCTCATTCTCTCAACAAGCACTGGAGAGAAGTTCATGAAAAAATTAAATCTTTCAAATGCCCCACCTGTGGTAAAGAATTTGCCCGAAACCTTACTCTCCAGAATCATTTGATGACCCATGGTGGTAGCAAGAACTACAAATGCAGCAGATGCGGACTGTTGTTCACACGACAGTGCAGTCTCAAAAGGCATCAGCAGAACACCTGTAAATCTGATAGCGTCATAATAGCAAACACGCATGTGTCGCCCGGTGGAAAGGTTACCACCTCCACAACCCATACAATGGTAATAAGCCCTCATTTGGTTACCGTTGTCGCTAGAGGTCCCGATGCCATGGTCACGACACAAAAGCATTTAGGGGCAACCGTTGCGACGGTTGAGCGACAACGCCCGCAGCAACAACATCCAGAGGTGGTTATTTCCCCGGAAGCAGATCGTCTTCTGGATGATATAAACCAAATAATCAGTGACGACAATGGGGGTTCTCTGGTGGGGGGGCAGTCAGGTTTACCCAATAACACTGATCTGACAACATTGATTTCGTTTGATGTAGCTGGTTCAGGTTATGATATCGACATGGGTTGTAATTTTGACGGGATACCGGACTGACCGGATTAACCTGTTCAAATGCACGATATCCACAATGCGATGATGGATTATGGTTAGGTGCCTGGAGGCAGAAAGTGGCAACCAGATTCTGATGATTTTTTCTCACTATCTTGCAGCGCTGCGGGGATCCGTGAAACCGTTGGGCCATAAACATTCCCTATGGCTATACTACGCTTATAAACGAGTATTATATTGCCACTATGAGTTTTTTGGTGGCAGTTCTTTGTTACTGCTGATACTCTCCAGTTAACGTGATTCGCCAGAAACACGCTTTCTGCTATTTCTGCTAAAAGGTGTGAATGCCATGCCCAATCCTGAAGAGGATGATTATAAATGTATACTTTGTAATATAGTTTTTAGTTGTAAGACCCGGCTAGCCGAGCACTTGTCGATCCATATTTATGGTGAAAAAGGATTCACCTGCCCCACCTGCAGTAAAGCTTTTCCAAGGTACTTTAATTTGAAAAGGCACTACTCAACCCATTCGGATGTT
This sequence comes from Candidatus Sororendozoicomonas aggregata, assembly GCF_031528575.1. Classification (NCBI taxonomy): domain Bacteria; kingdom Pseudomonadati; phylum Pseudomonadota; class Gammaproteobacteria; order Oceanospirillales; family Endozoicomonadaceae; genus Candidatus Sororendozoicomonas; species Candidatus Sororendozoicomonas aggregata. The sequence continues at coordinate 18,551 of NZ_JAVLSP010000072.1, read as the reverse complement.
AAAGAGTTTATCTGTGAAGTTTGCGGTAAAGGTTTTAAACGATCGGATCATCTCAAAACGCACATGGCCACTCATTCCATTATTAAACAACACAAATGCACCATCTGCGATAAAATTTTTCTCCTGGAGTCTGACCTTCAAAGGCACTCGGCAGTCCACTCGACTGATAGACATCACAAATGCAGAAAATGTGGAAATATGTATACAACGGCGTCCAATCGCAGCAGGCATGAGAAAAAATGTAAATCTCTGAGCTACGTACAGACAACGATACAGCCACTGCCCGGTGGCAAAGTCGCCACCAGCACAGCCCATGTCATGCCAATAAGCTCTACGCTTGTTGCCACTGTAGCCAGCGTAACAGGCGCCTCAGGTGCCAGTGCCACAGTGATTGAGCATCAGCATCTGGGAACAGCAGGGGCAACCGTCACGACGTTCGCGCAAAAGAGCACCGCAGTCACCGCGCGGCAACAGTCAGGGACGGCTCTGAGCCCACAGGAAGATGCGCTTCTGGATGATATAAACCAAATAATCAATAACGATAATGCGGGTTCTCTGGTGGGGAGTCAGTCAGGTTTACCCAATAACACTGATCCGACAACATGCGTTTCGTTTGATGTAGCTGGTTCAGGTTATGATATCGACCTGGATTGGACGTTTGACGGGATACCGGACTGACCGGATTAACCTCTTCAAATGCACGACGCCCACAATGTAATGATGGATTATATTCCCTTTATGGTCTTTTGGTATTTTTGATGACATCTCTTTTTTATTACGGATGTCCTATAGTTGTGAGGTGATTCGCTAAAAATACACTTCCTGTCAAAAGATGTGAATGCTATGCCCAGAAAGCCTAATACGCCTGAAAATAAAATTCATCACTGTTCATTTTGCGATAAGAGTTTTCGTTATGACTACGAACTCAAGGCGCACACCGTGATCCATACGGATGAAAAAAATTTCATCTGCCCCGACTGCAATAAACGTTTTTTACGGGCGGGCAATCTAAAAAGGCACCTGTTAGTCCATTCGGATGTTAAAAATTTCAGCTGCTCCGACTGCAATAAAGCTTTTAAGGCGGCTGATGCTCTCAAAAAGCACCGCAGAGAAGTTCATGAACAAATTAAACCTTTCAAATGCACCATCTGTAATAAAGCATTTGCACGAACAACCCATCTCAAGGAGCATATGATAACCCATAGTGGTATCAAGAATCACAAATGCAGCAGATGCGGACTGTTGTTCACACAGCTGTCCGGTCTCAACAAGCATAAGAAGAACATCTGTAACGCTGATAGCGTCATAATAGTCAACACGTATACGACACCCGATGGAGAGGTCGCCACCTCTACAACCCATACAATGGCAATGAGTTCTCAACTAGTTACCGTTGTGTCCAGATCTCCCAATGCCACCGTTACTAAGCAGAAGCACCTGGGGGCAACCGTCACGACGGTTCTGCCAGAGCGCGCTACAGTCAGTGAGCGGCAAGGTCCGCACACAACAACAGATCTTCCCCTTGCTGCTATCAATGACATGACCCAAGGTCAGCAGGCTGATCCTCTGGAGGGGGATCTGTCAGATTTACCCAACATTAATCCAACAACATCTATTTTATTTGATGCAGGTGATATAGGTGGTATAGATGATATGGATTTTGGTCTGGATTATAACCTTCCCGGGATACTGGAGTTTTCCGATTAACCCCTTTAAATACACGACGCCCACAATGCAATGATGGATTATGGTTACGTGCCCTGGAGGCACTTTCTCGCGCTTTCTCGCGCTTTCTGGATTTTAGGCTGAAATTGTCTTAAGTCCGGCAGGCTTCTAGCTATCCTAATAAGCCTGATCAAGCTAACGTCAGAACAATAGAAATGACATGTATCAGGGTGACAGAAGCTAAAAGATCACTCTTAAGCAGCAAATAATCCACTATTTCTGCGGCACTCCAGGGATCTGTGAAACCGTTGGGCCATAAACATTTTCTATGCCTATACCACGCTTACAAACGAGTATTATATTGCCTCTATGACTTTTTTGGTGGCAGCTCTTTTGTGACGGATGTCCTATAGCTGTGAGGTAATTCGCTAAAAATACACTTGCTGCCAAAGGATGTTAATGCTATGCCCAGAAAGCCTAAAAATAGAACTTATCCCTGTTCATTTTGCGATAAGATTTTTTGTTATGAATACAAACTCAAGGCTCACATGGTGAGCCATACGGGGGAACAAAACTTCATCTGCTCCCAATGCACAAAACGTTTTTCACGGGCGGGCAATCTACGAAGGCACTTGTTAACCCATTCGGATCTGGATCTTAGAAATTTCAGCTGCTCCCAATGCGATAAAGCTTTTAAAGCGGCTGATACTCTCAACAAGCACAGGAGAGAAGTTCATGAAAAAATTAAACCTTTCAAATGCCCCACCTGTGGTAAAGAATTTACCCGAAACTCTAATCTCCAGCAGCACTTGGTAACCCATAGTGGTAACAAGAATCACAAATGCAGCAGATGCGGACTGTTGTTCGCACGACAGAGCGGTCTCAAAAGGCATCAGCAGAACACCTGTAAATCTAATAGCGTCATAATAGCAAACACGCATGTGTCGCCCGGTGGAAAGGTTACCACCTCCACAATCCATACAATGGTAATAAGCCCTGATTTGGTTACCGTTGTCGCTAGAAGTCCCGATGCCATGGTCACTACGCAAAAGCATTTAGGGGCAACCGTTGCGACGGTTGAGCAACAACATCCAGAGGCGGTTATTTCCCCGGAAGCAGATCGTCTTCTGGATGATATCGACAAAATGATCAATGACGATCCAGGGGCGGTTTTTTCCCCGGAAGAAGATCGTCTTCTTAATGAAATCGACGAAATGATCAATAACGATAGCGCTGGTTCTCCAGTGGGGAGTCAGTCAGGTTTACTCAATAACACTAATCCGACAACATTGATTTTTTTTAATGAGGGTGATCCAGGTTATGATATTGACCTGGGTTGGACGTTTGATGGAATACCGGACGGACCGGATTAACCTGTTCAAATGCACGATATCCACAATGCAATGATGGATTATGGTTACGTGCCCTGGAGGCAGAAAGTGGCAACCAGATCCTGATGATTTTTTCTCACTATCTTGCAGCGCTGCGAGAATCTGTGGAACCGTTGGGTCATAGGCATTTTCTATGGCTATACCACGCTTATAAACGAATATTATATTGCCACTATGAGTTTTTTGGTGGCAGTTCTTTGTTACTGCTGATACTCTTCAGTTAACGTAATTCGCCAGAAACACGCTTTCTGCTAAAAGGTGTGAATGCCATGCCCAAAACTAAAGGGTCTACCGGGCCCCGGGATGCACCTTATCCCTGTCGATTTTGCGATAGAAGTTTTCGTTGCGAGAGCGCGCTCAACCTTCACATCGTGACCCATACGGGGGAAAAAAACTTCATCTGCCACGTCTGCAATAAACGTTTTCCACGGGCGGGCAATCTAAAAAGGCACCTGTTAGCCCATTCGAATCCTAAAAATTTCAGCTGCTCTATCTGCGGTAAAACGTTTAATGAGGCTTATGTTCTCAAAAAGCACCGCAGAGAAGTTCATGAAAAAATTAAATCTTTCAAATGCGCCGTCTGTGATAAAGCATTTGCACGAAAAGATCATCTCCAGAAGCACTGGTTAGTCCATAGTGGTACCAAGAATCACAAATGCAGCGGATGTGGGCAGTTGTTCACACAACCGGGCAATATGTACAGGCATCAGAGGGATATCTGTAAATCTGATAGCGCCATAATAGCAAACACGCATGTGTCCACCAGTGGAAAGCTTACCACCTCCACAACCCATACAATGGTAATAAGCCCTGATTTGGCTACCGTTGTGTCCAGATCTCCCAATGCCACCGTTACTAAGCAGAAGCACCTAGGGGCAACCGTCACGACGGTTCTGCCAGAGCGCGCTACAGTCAGTGAGCGGCAAGGTCCGCAGTCAACAACAGATCTTCCCCTTGCTGCTATCAATGACATGACCCAAGGTCAGCAGGTTGATCCTCTGGAGGGGGATCTGTCAGATTTACCCAACATTAATCCAACAACATCTATTTTATTTGATGCAGGTGATATAGGTGGTATAGATGACATAGGTGGTATAGATGATATGGATTTTTGTCTGGATTATAACCTTCCCGGGATACTGGAGTTTTCCGATTAACCCCTTTAAATACACGACGCCCACAATGCAATGATGGATTATGGTTACGTGCCCTGGAGGCACTTTCTCGCGCTTTCTCGCGCTTTCTGGATTTTAGGCTGAAATTGTCTTAAGTCCGGCAGGCTTCTAGCTATCCTAATAAGCCTGATCAAGCTAACATCAGAACAGTAGAGATGACGTGTATCAGGGCGGCAGAAGCTAAAAGGTCGCCCTTGATCGGCGAGTAGTCCACTATTTCTCCAGCACTCTAGGAGGCTGTCCGAGAATAGACTGCCCTACTGCGGTGGCAGCAAATTGGTCTAAAAATTTCCGACTTTTTATCCTCAATTTTCTGCCATCCTCGCTACGGGCGCTATTCTCGGACAGCCTCCTAGGGATCTGTGAAGCCGTTGGGTCATAAACATTTTCTATGCCTATACCACGCTTATAAACGAGTATTATATTGCCTCTATGATTTTTTGGTGACAGTTCTTTTTTACTGCTGATATCCTCCAATTAAAGTGATTCGCCAGAAACACGCTTGCTGTTATAGGGTGTAATTGCCATGCCTAAAACTAAACCTAAAGCGTCTACGTATACCTGTTTATTCTGCCAGGCAACTTTTGAATATAGAGGCCCGCTAGCTTTGCACATATCCACTCATTTGGGTGCTGACGGGTTTGCCTGCCCCATCTGTAAAAAAGTTTTTAAACGGTATGATGGTCTGGAAAAGCACTTTATAATCCATTCGGGGGCTAAAGATCACCCCTGCGAATACTGCGACAAAATTTTTGGACGAAAGGATAAGCTTGCCCACCATACGAGAGTGGTTCATTATAATATTAGACCTCACAAATGCATGACTTGTGATAAAGGATTTGCCGAGCCACGCGCCCTTCGGGCGCACATGAGAACCCATACGGGTCTTAAACCCTACAAATGTAGCAAATGCGGGGTATTGTTTTCATCTGCGTCCAGTCACGACGCGCATGTGAAATATCGCTGTAAATATGGTAGCTACACAGAGTCGTACGTAGAGGCGTTGCCTGATGGAAATGTCGTCACCAGCACAGCCCATAGATTGGCAATAAGTCCTACTCTTGTTGCTAATGTAGCTCGCATAACAACCTCAGATGCCGTTGCCACAATCACTGAGCATGAGCATCTAGGGGTAGGGGCAATCGTCAAATCGGTTCGGCAAGAAAAAGTAGGCCAAAACGACGGAGTGACCCAAAGTCAGGGGGGTGCTCCTGAGGGCAATCAGTCGGGTTTACCCAATGACAACAATCTCACAGTCTCTGTTTTTTATGGTATGGATTTCGCCGCGAGTTGTCCTTTAGACGAAATACCGGAAATAATTGGTTAACTTATTCAAATACACGACATTAGTAATGCAATGATGAGTTATGTCTAAAGTCACCACAGGGTATGGCAGCTGGATCAGGATGATTTTTTTCAACGCGGGATTTCCCCTCAGATAGCTAACGCAATAGGGGGTAGAAAGTGCGATGGGTATTATACCTGCGGAGTGTTGTTATATTCCCTTTATGGTCTTTTGGTATTTTTGATGACCTCTCTTTTTTGTTACGGATGTCCTATAGTTGTGAAGTAATTCGCTAAAAATACACTTTCTGTCAAAAGATGTGAATGCCATGCCCAGAACTAAAAGGTCTACCGCACCTCACAATACAACTTTTCCCTGTCAATTTTGCGATAAAAGTTTTCGTTGGAAGAGTTCGCTCGATGCTCACTTGGTGATCCATTCGGAGGAAAGAAAGTTCATTTGTCCCGTCTGCAAAAAAGATTTTTCATGGAGTGGTTCTCTAAAAAGGCACCTGTTAACCCATTCGGATGCTAAAAATTTCAGCTGCTCCGGCTGCGGTAAAGCTTTTAAAGAGGAACGTAATCTCAAAAAGCATCAGAGAGAAGTTCATGAAAAAATTAAACTTTTCAAATGCACCATCTGTGATAAAGCATTTGCGCGAAAAGATCATCTCCAGAAGCACGAGATAGTCCATACTGGTAGCAAGAATTACAAATGCAGAGGATGCGGAATGTTGTTCACACAACTGGGCAATGTCTACAGGCATCAGAGGGATACTTGTAAATCTGATAGCGCCATAATAGCAAACACACATGTGTCGCCCGGTGGAAAGGTTACCACCTCCACAACCCATACAATGGTAATAAGCCCTGATTTGGCTACCGTTGTCACTAGATTTCCCGATGCCACCGTTACTAAGCAAAAGCACCCGGGGGCAACCGTCACGACGGTTTTGCCAGAGCGCGCTACAGTCAGTGAGCGGCAAGGTCTGCACCCAACAACAGATCTTCCCCCTGCTGCTATCAATGACATGACCCAAGGTCAGCTAACTGATCCTCTGGAGGGGGATCTGTCAGATTTACCCAACATTAATCCAACAACATCTATTTTATTTGATGCAGGTGATATAGGTGGTATAGATGGTATAGATGGTATAGATGATATAGATGATATAGATGATATAGATTTCGGTTTGGATTATAACCTTCCCGGGATACTGGAGTTTTCCGATTAATCTCCTTAAATACACGAGTGAGTAAGGGGGAAAAGCAGGCGAGAATAAGCCGCCTGAATCAGAGATACTCCACCAGGCGTTTATACTGGATTAAAAGTTGTACAAAGAATTGGGGAGAATCTGTGAAGCCCAGGCCTCGAGTTGACGATCAAATCCGGTGGCAATGACAATCGCCAGTACGATCAATGAGTACGCCATTACCAACTTAGCGCGTCGGCCGGAGGCCAACCATTTACCCAGCCCTTGCTTCACGATCTTACCGATTAACAGCAAAGGTATCGCTGTGCCAATACCAAAGCTCAACATCACAATGAACGCCATCAATAGATGTTGACCCGTGGAAGCCAGAGCAATGGCCGTACCCAATGTCGGGCCAACACAGGGGAGCCAGACCAAGCCCAACGAGACGCCGACTAAGAATTGCGCCCCCAACGAGCTACCTTCGATGTTGCGCTGGGGTACTCGACTCAGTAACCTGGATAAACCGACTGTCAGTTGGTTCGATAGTGCAGGTGATAGAAGCGTAATGGCAATACCCAGCATCAGGCCAACGGATACGTAACGCAAAATCTCCGGTGACAGGCCCAGGGAGATCAGTGCATAGGTAAGGAGCGTACCAGCTAAAGCAAAGGCGATAGCCAGCCCGGCCGCCATCATGAAAACGCCTTTTCTATTGGTGTTACCCGACGCGCCTGCCACAACCGGTAACATGGGGAGAACACATGGGGAGAGAAGGCTTAAAATACCCGCCAGAAAAGCCAGTGGTATTGCCACTAATTCCACTTAAGGCGTCTCCCACTTTTTTAATAGTGCAAAAATCTCATTCTTACGTGTTTCCGCAACGGAAAACCATTCCTTCTTGCCTTTAGCGTAGATATAGAGTGAAGACTGGCGAGGCGCTTCAAAATATTTAACCCACTCTTTTTGGGTATCGTAATCTACCACCAATACTTTGATTTTTGATGTTGGATTCTCCTGAAAATATGCGTTCAAAACCTCCTGCTGCTTCGCGCAGGTAGGGCACCACTTTGCGAACACATCAATCAGGGTCACGACCCCTTCAGATTGATATTTATCGAACAACTCTTTTGTGAACGCTTGTTTTTCGAAGTGGGTGGACGTTTGTTTTTCGAGGCTAAACGCCTGGAAAGACATGGCGAGGATAAGCAGGCTCAATAGCCAGTGATATAATTTCATGTTTAACCTTAGTTGAAAGTAAAACTGATGTGACGCACTACTTCTGAACAACTTACTATGATAGTTACACAACTATTTGTGCTGAACAATGGTGTGCTGAACAATGGCCACCACAAAAGCACTCACGGAAGAGACTCTCAATGCCGACAAATACGGTGCACTGAAAATGGATATAAAACCGGGGCTTTCCAGAACCGTTGACGGCAACAGCACTCTCTTTGGAAAGCTTCTAAGAGCCTGACCGAGAATAGACTACCCTACTGCGGTTGCGATAAATTGGCCTAAAAATTCCTGCTTCTTCATCAAATAGCCCCGCTATTCTCCTCAGAAGCAGAAATTTTATCCTCAATTTCTCGCAATCCTCGCTAAGGGCGCTATTCTCGGTCAGGCTCCTAGCCCGGATATTTCATAAACATGCTCCTGGCCTTGCTTGCTCCTTGCGGCTCTAAAGGAGTTTATGAAATATCCGGGCTAGCTTTTATCGTAAAACTGTTGCAACCGATCACCAGCGACTTGTATCAACTGCACCAGGGCAATCAATACAACCACCGTCGCCAGCATAATCACACCATCAAACCGCTGGTACCCGTAACGAATGCCCAGATCACCCAGGCCACCACCACCAATAGCACCGGCCATGGCAGAATAACTGACCAATGTCACCAAAGTAATGGTCATACCATTAATTAACCCGGGGCGCGCCTCAGGCAGCAATACCCGGGTAATAATCTGGAAAGGGCTGGCCCCCATGGACTCGGCGGCTTCAACCAACCCCGAAGGCACTTCATTCAAAGCACCCTCGGCAATCCGTGCGACAAAAGGGATGGCCGCTACTGTCAATGGCACAATGGCTGCGGTTGTCCCAATGGATGTGCCGGTTAACAGGCGGGTTAAGGGAATAATGGCGACCATCAAAATAATAAACGGCACCGAACGCCCAGCATTGACCACCGCCCCCACTATCCCATGGGCCAGGACATTCTCGGTAATCCGCCCTTGACGGGTACTGTATAACAACACCCCCAATGGAATCCCCAACAAAAAACTCAAGCCGCCAGAGATAAGCACCATGTAGCACGTTTCCCATAACGATTGCAGCAGTAACATCCAGGCATTAGCTGACATAACCGAGCACCTCGACTTTCAATTGTGTTGACAGATAATCCAGTGCTGACTCGATCGCCGCGTCATCACCCATAATTTCAACCATCAAAAAACCGAGGCGCTTGCCGGCGACGGTCTCAAGATCTGCCTGCAACACCACAAAGTCCACATCACAAGCACGCGCGGCCCGCGTCAGAAACGGATCATTGGCGCTGTCCCCCACAAAGGTCATTCTAACCACCGGACGCGACCCTGGCGTTTGCTGCGGCTGAAAGTGCTTTTCAATGTCAGCCACTGGCTTTTCATGAATCGCGCTGCGGACAAATTCCTGTGCCAGCGCCGTTTGAGGACTCACAAAAAATGCTTCAACGCTGTTTTCTTCAATGAGCCGGCCACCGTCTAAAATGGCGACACGATCGCAGATGGCTTTCACCACATCCATCTCGTGGGTAATCATCAAGATCGTGATGTTCAGCTGACGATTAATCGCTTTTAACAGTGCCAAAATAGAGCGGGTTGTCTGGGGATCAAGGGCCGAGGTTGCCTCATCACACAGCAGAACGCGGGGTTGGCTAGCCAGTGCCCTGGCAATGGCCACCCGTTGCTTTTGACCGCCGGATAACTGCGCAGGGTAACGGTTACGTTTATCAGCTAAGCCCGTTAATTCAAGTAATGGTGCCACAGCCGCCTCAATGGCCGTTTTTGATTGCCCCGCCAATACCAGCGGTAAAGCAATATTCTCAAAGACAGTGCGACTGGACAGCAGGTTAAAATGTTGAAAGATCATGCCCATGTTATGCCGGGTTCGACGCAGGGCTTGTTCACAGAGCCGCGTTAAATCCTGCCCGTCCACAATGACTGCACCGGAGGTGGGTCTTTCCAGCAGATTAACACAGCGAATCAGAGTGCTTTTGCCGGCACCACTGGCGCCTATGACCCCGTAAACGGTCCCTTCAGGTACAGTGAGACTCACATTATCCAGGGCATTAACAAGTTCCCCATCAGAGGAAAATGTTTTGCTTACCTGTTTTAGTTCAATCATCAGCTCTCCAGGCAGTGGATGTCCTTGACGAAGGTCTTGATAAAGGTCTTGACAAAGAAAGAGGCCTGTAACGGATAAATCAGGCGGACAAAAAAAAGCCACTCATGGCTAAAACAGAGTGGCTTTTTCATCATTTGATCTAAAACACCCTTCTTTTAGCGAGATTTATCAGGCGCCCGCAATCCGAAGTCAAATCGGCGCAGTCAGAAACCTACCTTAGAAATAATCAGGTGTCAACCAGGAGCCTGTCGGGCTTAAGCTTTCGAGCATGAAATTCAGTAGGGCGAGTCAGAATTTTCGATCAATTTACGCGAATAGTTGACCTATTTTTAAGCAAATTCATCGGAAAATATGGCCGCACTTTCTCGCATTTTCTGGATTTCAGGCCGAAATTGCCTTAAGTCCGACAGGCTCCCAGGGCATTGCCGTCTGGTAGCAGGAATCCCCGTCGTTCAGAGCGTGTCGCAAAACTCTTAATTTTCTCCGTCGTCATCCCGTACAGGGATTGTATGGGATCTATGCCACAAGGATGTGAATCACTAAACCTGCATGATACCTGCGGTTAGAGTGCCTTCCATAGAGTGTGGTTCCTGTACATTCCCTGTAAAGGATGACGGTGCGGAGTGTATTTCAGAGTTTCGCGACAGTCTCTTCACGTCGGGGAGGATGTCAAGGTTAGTCGAAACAGAAGCAGCAACTTAACTCAGAGTGACTTCGACCCTTAATCGATGGGCATGTTTTCGAAGTTTCATTGACATTGGGTGTGTACAATCTTGAACCCAATAGACACCGTTGAAAAAATTGGGTACAAAATGATTCTGAAACCAAATATCAATAACAAACGCATCATCACCCCATTGATCGGGGCAACGAACACCTGCTCCTCTGTTTACAACAACGAAGGCATGTTTAGTGTAAGAAATAATTTCCGTTTTTGCTTCGCAATGGAAGGAATTTACTATCTTCAGAAATTCAAAGGCAGCGGCAGCGGCATGGTCTGTACAAATTCCTTTGCCGATAGACAAAGTCCGTTCGCCTTGAAGTAGCCACACGTCTTTACTCTGAGTAATATGCCGCCCACCTATAGCGCTTGGTAAGCGTCCGTCGGCAGCTTGAATGCCGAGCAACACAGGCACCATAGAATGCCTGAAGTTATCTTGAGTGGCACCATTTCGAATGTTTTCTCGTAAAATACTTGGGTCTTTAACTTCAATTTGTGGATCAATAACAATTATTCTATACAAATGAGTGGCCAGTATTTGCGCACGTGAAAATAGAAGAATTGATGATTCAGACCTCATAATATCCTCCTTAATGGGGCACCGGCAGTAAGCCAGGCACTTGCTTCACAACATCAAATGCAACGGTCGACCATAGGCGTCCGCCAGGAGCCTGCCGGACTTATGCTTTCGAGCATGAAATTCAATAGAGCGATTAAGTCCAACAGGCTCCTAGTGCTGCCCCTGAAATATTTTTTTATGTGTGGGGCTCAATTAAGTATACTGTTCAAAATGTCCTGGTCTCGGGGAGGGAGTAAATCCATAGGAATCCCCTCTGAAAGTATTGTTATATAACTTTGAATAATTAATACAGGCAACTTGAATAGTATTTTATTAAGGCCCAATAAATCTTTTGGGGGAACTACCTTGTTAGATAAATTCCAGAAATAATAGGTGAACAGGTGTAAATATCTGCGTTCGTAAACTGCTTTGTTACACTCCCAATTACGATATGTATGAGGGTTAGCGCCAAAAGACAACAACAAGACAATTTCTTGTATTGTCCTTGCCTCGCTTAGAACATGGTCAGATGTAATTTCACCAAAATTAATAAAGGTATTGGGGTTTGCACCATTTTGAAGCATAATGAGCATTATTTCCAAGTTTCCACTTGTCACTGCGCTATACAGGGGTGCAAATTCGATTTCATAATTGTAGCTATTTACGTCATTGCCATTTTCTATAAGCTCTAGTAACTTTTCTTTGTCTCCATTACTAATCGCATCAGTAAATATATGAGAAAAGGCAAAGCTACTAAACAAGATACTGAGAATAAATAATTTCATCCAACTGACAGATCAATTTGGGGCTTTAGGTATAGCACACAATCAAAACAGGACGCAACCTCACGGCTTACCTCCTCCGAGAATCCGAATACTATTTATAAAGTAGTACAATAGTTTAAATAACTTTTTATTCATCTTGGTGCTAACTCTGACAAATCCATATTCTTGAACTATCGGTTTGGCAATACTTTTGTCAGGGCAGAGCTTTTACTAAAGTACCAAAATATGACAATATCAAATAGATGGATCAAATTCATGGCTGTCCTTTTTTTCCTTTTTTTCTCATCCTTTTTTTCTCATTTTTTCTCACCTTTTTTCTCATTTTTTCTCACCTTTTTTCTCTTTTTTCTCTCTTCTTATTTTTCTTCTAGCCTATTATAAATAAGCTCCTATATTTGAAAAAGTTTATGACATACATATGAGGCGTAATGTGAAAATTAGATGTTCATTTTTTCTTTTTTATTTCCTTTCCTTACATAGCTTTGCTGTTAACTGCACAAAGTGTGGTCAGGAGACACTACAAAATAATCGCTTATGCCAAAGCTGCACCATGTTTATTCAAATGGCTGTAAATAAACCCTGCTTAAAGACTATGCCCACTTTAGTTGTCAGTGTGCAACAGCAACCACCCGTTATGATGACACCACAAATAATTGAAAAAAATTTACGAGAAAAACGGACAAGATGGTTTAAAAAATATAAGTCAGCCAGGAGGGATAAAAACACCCTTAAAATGACAGGGCTTTATGCAATGGCCGTAAACTACTCCGATGATATTTGGTTCAGAATTCAAACACATATTGCTGCAGATGATTTATTTAAAATTGATCGTCTTCAAGGGCTGTTAACTATTGAAAATGAATATGTAAACTTTATGGATGATTATACAAAATACGCGTTATATCATTCGTTAGCCTTTTACTATTTTTCAAAAAGAGAACATGACGCCTGCTTAGCGTATTATATTAAAGCCTATCCTGGCGATAAGCCAATACCAAAAAATGATTATAAATATATTAATACAGCCTTTAGAAAAAGTTCACTGAAGCATGATCTTTATTACCAAGGATGGATATCAGGATTAACTCACAAAGTAAAGCGCAAAGTAGGTGAACCACACTACTTCAGTTCAGGCTGGATTCGAATTTAATGATATTCTCTATACGCTTACGACAAGCTTAAGCTTTTTCTAAAGCAAAAAAACAACAGGACACCCATAAATTTAACCAGCAATGTTCAATTTATGGGTGTTCGTTTTATTTTTGAGCCCAATGACTGCTTTATACTTTGCCTCATTCTTCTGCTATGTAATCAAGCTGTGGAAATACAACAATAAAAACGGGTATCTTTTGAATAAAATACTTCACCCCCCATTCTGGTAGATAATACCGCTCCAGGGTTTTTTATCTCTTCCCAACCAAAGGGTAAATTAACAAACTTATCAAAAACATCACTGGCTATGTGCTGCCTTGTTTCCAAACAACAATAGCTTTTTTTGTTGTTTGGAATGAATCCCCTTCCCACAAAAACCGATAAAAGCGCTGTCAATACAACTGCACCCCTTCACTTTTAGCAATGCGATGAATAGCCTGCTCCGGCAGGTTCGTGTCGTGCAGTAGAATATCCACTTTCGTTTCGCCCTGGTTTCCTGCGACAACCAACGGGCAGTCCAGGAAAAAGTCATGAAAGCCTGCGCTATCACTGGGATACAGCGGTATATTGATATAGCGACTATGCTCTGGCTCAGGGCACCTCAAACTTACTCCGCGAATCAGAATTATAAGCGGTCTCCGACCCTCTATTGCACACGCTACCGCCCACAGCTTATACCATCGTTTAATATTTACGCAGGGGAGCATGGGGCCAAATAGCTCAAATTGGAATGTTGGATAATTTGGGATTTTACCGTTGGAAAATGCTGAACGAAAGTAATGTTTTTATAAAGTGAGAGGGATGCGGGGTGGCTTACTCAAAAAAAGCCAGCTTCTCCATCGGCAGTTAGAAAAGTAAATGGGTATAAGTAAACGACACTTGTTATATTTACAACGGAGTCTGCATTATAAAACATAGCACCGGAGGTGCAATTCTCAAGCGCGTTCCGGTGTTTGTCAACTATTGCATTTTTTCTTCGGGGTTCGCCTCAAGGGCTTCACCGCTGTGTTCACAGTATTGATCCACCCGAAATTCGTACCACATAACATTGATGATACCGAAAGCACAGGCCAGTAATACACCCAATATCCAGGCAAAATACCACATCAGCTCAGTCTCCCTTCCATTTTACTTAGTAGGCATGTGTATTCTTGGCAATATCTTCACCATGAACGCGCCCCCACATTTTATAGAAACACCAGCTGGTGTACGCAAGAACCAGAGGCACGAAGATAAAGGCAATAATCGTCATAATACCCAGGGTCAGGTGGCTGGATACCGCATCCCATACAGTGAGGCTGGCACTGGGCATGCTACTTGATGGCATGACAAAGGGGAACAGAGAAAAGCCGGCGGTCATAATTATACCCGCCTGCGCCAGGCTTGAGCTGATAAAGGTCAGCACGTGGAAACGGGTGGTTGCCAATAACAGAACACCCACTGAACCGGAAAAGCCCAATACGGGTGCTATCAGCGTCCATGGATATTCACTGTAGTTGCTGATCCAACGGCCACTTTCAACAACGGTGACGGTTTTGCTTAATGGTGTGGCAGCCGCATTTGGGTCAATGGCGCTGGTAATCTCAAAGCCTGGCATGCCAGCAACCCACACACCAGCGATGGCAAAAGTGATGATAGTAACAACTGCCAGAAGCCGTGCCATTTTAGCAGCGCGTTCCTGCACCGGCGCCCCTGAGCGCAATGCCTGCCAGCTAGCACCTTGCATGCTGATCATGGTTAAACTGATCACGCCACACAACAAACCAAAAGGGTTGAGTAAATCGAAGAAACTGTCACTAAAGTGCGAACGCATCAGCTCATCAAATTCAAACCCAAACCCCTGGAATAGATTGCCAAAAGCGACACCAAAAATTAATGAGGGCACAGCACCACTGGTAAATAACCCCCAGTCACAGGCACTACGCCAGCGCGGGTTATCAATTTTTGCCCGGTAGTCCAGCGCCATAGGGCGGATCAGCAAGGCAAACAGCGTCAGGATCATTGCCCAGTAAAAGCCGGAAAAAGCCGTGGCATAGACCATGGGCCAGGCGGCAAACAGGGCGCCTCCTGCTGTAATTAGCCATACCTGATTGCCATCCCAGTGTGGCGCGATAGCATTGATCATGATGCGCCGGTCGTTGTTCGTTTTACCGATGACCGGAAGCAGGTTAGCAGTACCAATATCGAAACCGTCGGTAATGACAAAGCCTATCAACAACACGCCAATCAGCACCCACCAGATCAGTTTGAGTGTCTCGTATTCCACCATAGCAAGCCCCCCTTCCTAATTACTTAAAGCTGCCATACTGCCCACCGGCTCTGACTCTGGCTCTTGTTCGAAGTGATAAGTACCTGTCTTCAGGCTGCTTGGCCCTTGTCTGGCGTACTTGACCATAAGCCAGATTTCAACGATGGCAAAGATTGTATAGAGCAGACCAAACCCGGCAATGCTCAGGTAAAGATCCGTCACCGTTCTAGAAGAGGCAGACATATAGGTAGGTAAAATACCTGAAATAGTCCATGGCTGGCGGCCAAACTCTGCCACAAACCAGCCCATTTCACTGGCAATAAAGGGCAAAGGAATTGCCAGCACGCACAGTTTAAGAAACAGGGGGCTTTTATGCTCGGTGCGCCGTGCCGTTTTGTAGAAGGCCGTGGCAAGGAGTAACAACATCAACACGCCGCAACCGACCATAATGCGAAAGCCAAAGAACAATGGCCAAACGGTAGGAATAGCGTCTTTAGCGGCTTGTTCGATTTGAGCTTCGGTAGCATTAGGAATGTCATCGGTGTAACGTGTCAGCAGGTAGCCATAACCCAGGTCAGCAGAAACCTGATTGAAGGATCGACGATTTTCAGGGGTATCCTCACCATTTTTCAGTTTATTCAGCAACTCGACCGCTTCCATACCATTGCGGATACGGTCTTCTTTTATTTCAATAAGATCCTTGATACCCAGAACCTGCTGATCCAGGGAACGGGTAGCAATGATGCCCATTAAATAGGGTATTTTAATGGCATAGTCTGTGCGCTGCTCTTGCTGGTTGGGAAGCCCAAATAATGTAAAGGCGGCGGGCGCGGGTGCTGTATGCCATTCAGCTTCAATAGCGGCGAGCTTTACCTCCTGAACATCACCGAGTTCATAACCGGATTCGTCGCCAAGCAAAATAGTCGACAAGATAGCAGCCAGACCAAAGCCTGCTGCCACGGCAAAAGAGCGGCGGGCAAAAGGAATATCTCGTTTTTTCAGTAAGTACCAGGCACTGATACCCATGACAAAAATAGCCCCTGTGGTATAGCCTGCCGCGGCAGTGTGAATGAATTTGACCTGAGCCACCGGGTTAAAGAAGACATCCGCAAAGCTGGTCATTTCCATGCGCATGGTTTCAAAGTTGAATTCTGCACCCACAGGGTTTTGCATCCAGGCATTAGCCACCAGAATCCACATGGCAGAGAGATTGGTGCCAATGGCCATTAGCCAGGTACAGGCCAGATGCTGAACTCTGCTCAAACGATCCCAGCCGAAGAAAAACATGCCCACGAAGGTGGACTCAAGGAAAAAGGCAGAGAGGGCTTCAATAGCGAGGGGCGCGCCGAAAATATCACCCACATAGTGAGAATAATAAGACCAGTTAGTGCCAAACTGAAACTCCATGGTGAGGCCTGTAGCAACACCCAGGGCAAAATTGATGGCGAAGAGTTTACCCCAGAACCGGGTCATGTCTTTGTATACCTGCTTGCCGGTCATTACATAGACAGACTCCATGATTGCCAGCATGAACGTCATGCCGATGGTCAGGGGAACAAACAGGAAGTGATACAGCGCCGTCATTGCAAACTGAAAGCGCGAGAGGTCAATAACTTCTTCCAGGATCATAAGCTCCTCGAAACTCAGAGGGATAAGTAACTGCTGTTTGCCGGTGTCAATACACCATCCGCGCTTATACGCAATCTGATGAGAATCTGATCACCTATTTAAGTTTCCCAGGTTACTCGGTAGTTTGCTGTTAAATGCGCAGAGCTTAACCCGGATATTTCATAAACATGCTCCTGGCCTTGCTTGCTCCTCGCGGCTCTAAGGGAGTTTATGAAATATCCAGGTTAAGTCACTGTTGATAATAATCATAATCTGTGATTTTGGGGAGTGTAAAATATGCGCAGACATTGTTTCAATAAGTAACACTACCAGTAGATACCACACGTCTGAACGGCATTGAGAAAAACAGAAAAAACCGCACTGCTTCTTGCGGGCCCCCTGAAAATATCAAACAGTCTGAATGCCTTGTTTTAGTGACCGGAAAGAGCGTCAAGCCCAATACTTTTAGCGCCAGGCTTGCAAAGGAAGCCGCTTGTGATATTTTCTCTATGTCGAGCGTTTCCAGCGATTACGCTACCTGATAGAAAAATAGAAAAATAGAAAAATAGAAAAAGTAAAAATACCTCCGTTTCTGCTCGTGTTTCTCAACAATCCAAAAGGTAGAGCAGATTGTCGAATAAGGTGAACCCCATTACTGGTAAGGGACTCACTGCGCCACGGCATTGCCGTCTAAGAATCCCATTGCTTTAGAGGCTGTCAATTTTCAAACGACAGTATAGCCCTTACCGAATCCTTATGTCGCAATAATTCTTCAGTATTCACAAGATTCAACGCGTATAACTACGCGGTGATCAAAAAAAAAAACACATCCACTATTGTGTTACGCACGGCTTGCAATAAAGCGTATTTTCTGTATATTAAAATAATATCTAAAAATAGCAAGCTACAGAGCTATCCCGGCTATGCTGGTACCTTCGCGTTCTTCCACATGCCTCTCAGGTAAAACTGCGCATTGGTTGAATGCGTCCAGGAGCCTGTCGGGCTTAAGCTTTCGAGCATGAAATTCAGTAAAGCGAGTCAGATTTTTCGATGGATTTGCGCGAATAATTGACCTATTTAAGCAAGTTCATCAGAAAATATGGCCGCTCTTTCTGGATTTCAGGCCGAAATTGCCTTAAGTCCGACAGGCTCCTGGTGAACTGTTAACGTTCATCATTCTGTCATTTGCCACCCTTAAGCTATGGGCTGTAGCTAGTTTTTAGCCTGGATATTTCATAAACTGCCCTGAGAATCGCGCGGAACCTTGCGCCTCTAAGGGATTTTGCGAAGGAGCGCCGTACCAGGGAGTACGGCCGACTGACCAAAACTCCCTTAGAGCCGCAAGGAGCAAGCAAGGCCAGGAGCATGTTTATGAAATATCCGGG
>NZ_JAVLSP010000071.1:0-21498 GCF_031528575.1 Candidatus Sororendozoicomonas aggregata | reverse complement strand
GGCGGATAAAAAGTCGCTTTCGTGAGGAGAATAGCGGGACTATTTGACGAACAAAAGCGACTTTTTAGACCCATTTATCGTAGCCGCGGTAGGAGCATGTTTATGAAATATCCGGGTTAGCCCCACTATTATTGAAAATAACCAAGATACTAATTATGCGATCGCAATTATCTCTACCGTTCTTGTGCTGCCAGATAGTGATGCTAATGATCACGTTGAGCAGCTTTCCCCTGTTCGCGAAAGCCACCTCCTCTAAACCTGCGCCTACGGTCACCATTACTCAACTTCAACGCATCCCTTTATCCGAGTCCATTGAGGCCATGGGCAAATTGCAGGCTAATCAGTCTGTTGATATTACTCCACAAGTGAGCGGTCGTATTAGCCAGATGAATCTGGTGGACGGGGGCAGTGTTAAAAAAAACCAGATACTTGCGCGGCTTGACCCACGGGAGCAAAACGGAAAAATACAGGAGATTAACATCACCCTCAAAGATCAGCAGCGTAAACTCGCTTATATGGAAACACTGTTTCAACAAAAAGCCATTTCTCAGAATGAACTGGATTCTCAGCGAGCGCAGGTGGCTATGCAGGCAGCTAGCCTCATCACAGAAAAAGCCGTGCTGAATTATTACACCCTGTCAGCGCCTTTTGATGGTGTACTGGGGTTTAACAATACCAGTTTGGGCACCTTGATCAGTGCCGGCACAGTTATTACTACACTGGACGATATCAGCCAGATGAAACTGGACGTGGATCTGCCTGAAGCCGTGTTAAGTGAGATCACGCCAGGCGCCGTACTGACAGCAAATACCCCGGCCTGGCCCGGAAAATCGTTCAAAGGAAAGATTACCAGCATCAACCCACGCATCAACACCAAAAACCTCACCTTTACCGTCAGAGCAATACTGAACAACCCTACCGGTAAACTTCGCCCGGGCATGTCCATGGCAGTTATTCTCAAACGGCCAACCCGCGCGGTCTTGAGTATTCCGGCAAGAAGCGTCCTTTTTCGGGGCAATACCCGGTATGTGTATCTCGTCAACAAGAACAACATCGTAGAAGAACGCCCGATAAAAACGGGCCAAACCATCGGCGATAAAATCATTGTCTCAGAAGGACTCTCAGACAATGACCGCATTGTTGATCAGGGTGTAGTGAAAGTCAGGGCGGGTTTGAAAGTCACTATCCTGCCCGGAACGACGGGATCTGACACCTTGCGAAAGCAAACCACAGGACGTCACCCATGATTCTGTCTGATGTCTCTGTTAAACGCCCCGTGTTAGCCATAGTGATCAGCTTGCTGCTGGTCACCTTTGGTAGTGTTACGTTTCTCAAGTTGCCCCTGAGAGAGATGCCCGATACCACCAAACCCAAAGTCAGTATCCGAACCAGCTACAGTGGCGCTTCTGCTGAAGTGGTTGAATCTCGCATCACCACCCCCATTGAAGAACAGCTCTCTGGTATTGAGGGCATTGAGTTCATCGAAAGTAACACCGCCAACGGCTCATCCAGAATCAGCATTGAGTTTGATAAAAGCCGGAATATCGACAGTGCTGCCAATGATGTACGGGAATCCATTGCCCGTGTGATAAAAAACCTGCCCGAAGACGCTGATGAACCCATTGTTTCTAAAAGCAGCGCCTCTGAAGACCCTGTCCTGTATGTGATGCTGCGCAGCAAAACAATGTCGCCGCTGGCGTTAACAGATTATGCTAACCGCACGCTGAAGGATCGACTCAGCCTTGTCAGTGGCGTCAGCTCTGTTGATATCATGGGCGAGCGGCAATATGTGATGCGGGTTGAGCTTAACCTGAGGGCCATGGCATCACGGAATATTACCGCCCAGGATATCGACAGCGCCCTTAAAAAAAACAATATTGAACTGCCAGGGGGTGAAATTGATGGCAAACAGCGTGTTCTGCAACTGCGCCTGCGCCGTGATTACAATACCGCTGAAGACTTTAAACAACTGATCTTACGCCACAATAGCGGCGACACCGTTTATCTGAAAGATGTTGCCCATGTCTTTCCCGGAGCGAAAGAGTCCAAAAAGCTGTTTAAGGCCAACGGGTTTAACACCGTCGGACTGGCCATTGTACCACTGAGTCAGGCCAACCCCCTGTCAGTGATTAAAGCCATCAAAAAAGACATCAAGGCCTTTGCGCCCTTCTTGCCTGAAGGCACCGAAGTCAGCTGGACCTACGATGCGTCCACATTTATTCAAAGCGCCATCAACGAAGTGTACAGCACATTGGGCATGACGATGATCCTGGTGGTTCTGGTCATCTACATCTTTCTGGGCAACGTCCGCAGCGCCCTGATTCCCGCCGTGACGATCCCGATTTCCCTGATTGCCGCTTTTATCGCTATTCATGTTCTGGACTACTCCATCAATCTGCTGACCTTGCTGGCATTAGTCATGGCCATAGGGCTGGTCGTCGATGATGCCATCGTGGTGCTTGAGAACGTCCATCGCCATCTGGAAAATGGCGAAACACCGTTAGTGGCCGCTTATAAAGGCACCCGGGAAGTCGGCTTTGCCGTAATCGCCACGACCCTGGTGCTGATTGTTACCTTTGTTCCCATTGCTTTTCTGGGCGGAAGCGTTGGCCGGTTATTTTCCGAATATGCCCTGACACTGGCTGGCGCTGTCTTCTTTTCCAGCATTATTGCCCTGACCCTTTCACCTATGATGGCTTCCAAACTGCTAAAAACCCGGGCAAAACCCACCCGTTCAGGGCGCCGTCTCGATAACGTAATAGCCTGGCTTGAAAACACCTATAGTCGTGTCTTGCAGGTATCACTCAAGCACAAGTGGCTGGGTATTGGTTGCCTGCTGGTATCGTTTGCGGTGACCGCTGCCTTGTTCCCCCTTATTCCACAAACCTTTGCCCCTAAAGAAGACAACGGCGCAATTTTTATTCGGGTAAAGGGTCCTGAGGGGGCAAGCTTTAATGCCATGAGTCAGAGTATGGAAGAAATAGAGAAACGCTTGTTGCCGTTTCTGAATGACGGGGAAATTCGCAATATCACCCTTATCTCGCCCGGATTTGGTAGCTCGGGTACCAGCAGCGGTTTTGCCATCGTTAACCTGAAGGACTGGAAGCAGCGAGACCATAATGCCTTTGCCATTGCGGCACGACTACGCAATGTCATGGCCTCCATCCCCAACGTGTCCATCTTCCCCGTTATCCCCTCTTCCGTGGGTGGTAGAAGCGAGTCACCGGTGCAGTATGTTGTCGGTGGTGGCTCATTTGAACAGGTAAAAGGCTGGGCCGATACACTGGTCAAAGCCGCGCGGCAAAACCCCTCACTGGTGGATATTGATACTGACTACAGCGAAACCCAGCCACAGCTGGACGTCATTATCGATAAAGTGCGCGCAGCTAAAGTGGGCGTCTCTACAGAAACCATTGGCACCACATTGAACATTTTGCTCAACGGCAAGACATCCACCTCCTTTGTTCAGCACGGTGAACAATACGATGTCTTTTTAACCAGCGCCGAAGGCGAATTTCTGTCGCCGGGTGATATTTCCCAATTGTATGTTCGCTCAGATACCACCGGTCAGCTTATTCGTCTGGATACACTGGTTACCACCCGGGAAGTGGGCAAAGCAGCCAACCTCCCTCACTATAACCGAAACAGGAGTATCACAATTTCTGCCAACCTGGTGGGCAACTATTCCCTGGGCGATGCCCTGGGCTTTCTGGATCAGCAAGCCATTAAACAACTGCCTCCTCAGGCCATCATCGATTACAAAGGGGAGTCACGGAAGTACCACAGGAATCAAAGTGCTATATACAGTATCTTTGCCTTGGCTATCTTCGTTGTCTTTCTGGTGCTCGCCGCACAGTTTGAGAGCTTTGTCCATCCGTTTATCGTGATTATGACGGTACCGCTGGGTCTGGCAGGCGCACTGTCCGGCCTGCTCATTACAGGGGAAACCATCAACATCTACTCCCAACTGGCCATGATTATGCTCATCGGCCTGACCACTAAAAATGGTATTTTAATTGTTGAATTTGCCAACCAGCTCCGGGACAAGGGCCTCCCTTTTGAAACAGCTATTTTCGAAGGGGCCAGGCTGCGCCTGCGGCCTATTCTCATGACGGCATTGACCACGGTGGCGGGCTCTATACCGCTTCTGTCGGCCAGTGGTGCTGGTGCTGAATCCCGTTTTACCATGGGCGTCGTGGTATTTTTCGGGGTCGCTACAGCCAGCCTCCTGACATTGTTTGTGGTCCCCTCAGTGTATGCCTTACTGGCTCGCAAAACCTCATCCCCCGAAGCAGTAACACGGACGCTGCAACGCCAGCTGGAAGAGGGCCGGGGTTAATATCAAGGAGGCTCTGAACAGCAAAAAAAACGGGTAAAGCCAGCTATTACCGGGCATTTCAACGAAGTAGCGCTCAGGCTTCAGGGTCAAGCATCGTCAGCAAAGTCCATGGGTATAAAAGGCTTTCAGGCTTGAAGCCTGATGCCCAAGGTGCAAAAATGCCACCGTATTTTTTTAGCCAAAATCAAGTGCAGGATGTACACCATGAGTCAGCAAACATTCAATCGAGAGTTAATGGCGTTTCTTCATGCCTCTCCCACTCCGTATCATGCTGTTAAAACCATGCGTTGTACCTTGGAACAACACGGTTTTACCCCACTGTCAGAATCTGATAGCTGGTCATTGAAAAAAGGGGGACGGTATTATGTCACCCGTCAGGATGCTTCCATCATTGCCTTTTGCGCGGGTGATGCCAATAAAGGCTTTCGCATGATGGGCGCACACACAGACTCCCCCTGCCTGAAAGTGAAGCCAAAGCCCGAAATTACTCGCCACGGCTACCTGCAACTGGGCGTTGAAGTCTATGGCGGCGTGTTATTAGCCCCGTGGTTTGACCGTGATCTCTCCTTAGCGGGGCGCGTCCAGTACCTCGATAAAGCCGGGAATCTGAAACATCAGCTAATTAACTTTGAAAAGCCCATGGCGGTGATCCCCAGCCTGGCTATTCACCTTGATCGAGAGGCCAATCAAAAGCGCTCTATTAATCCGCAAACGGATATTCCACCGGTGATTTGCCAACTGGCCGATAAGGAAAAAGGTGATTTGCGCAACCTGCTGAAGAAACGACTTGCTGAAGAAGGTTGTGCAGATTGTGAAGAGGTGTTGGAATATGACCTGTCTTTTTATGATACCAACAAGCCTGCCGTCATTGGCTTGCGTGATGAGTTTATTGCCAGCGCCCGCCTGGACAACCTGCTGAGCTGCTTTGTGGGCATGAACGCGCTGATTATCCACAAAAACAATGACGCAACGGCTTTGCTGGTCTGTAATGATCATGAAGAGGTAGGCAGCAAATCCGCCACGGGTGCGCAGGGACCTTTCCTGAAAAACGTGCTCGAGCGCATTGCCGGTCATGGTGAAGCCATGACACGTGCCATGAGTCATTCCATGCTGATTTCCACTGATAATGCCCATGCCATCCACCCAAACTTCAGCGACCGTCACGACGGCAATCATGGCCCTGTCATCAACAAAGGCACCGTTATTAAAATCAATGCTAACCTGCGCTACGCCAGCAACGATGAAACAGCCAGCCTGTTTGGCATGCTCAGCCGCGAGGCGGCGGTTCCTTTTCAGCATTTTGTGACTCGAACAGATATGGGGTGTGGCAGCACCATTGGCCCTTTAACCGCGGGAGAGCTGGGACTGCGTACTCTCGATGTTGGCCTGCCGACCTTTGGTATGCATTCAATTCGGGAATTGGCTGGCACTCAAGATGCCCACGACCTTGTGCAGGTACTCAAGCGCTTTTTAGCGATGGAAACCCTGCCTTTCTAACAACCTTTCGATAAATTCTATGGACGACGCACACACCGACACGTGCGTCACTCACAAAAAGACACAAAATAAAACAAAAAAAAAGAGCGGAATCGACAAGGTTGTGATAGGAATAGGAGGGACGACTATCGCAGTGGCGATATTTTTTTAGTCTATTCCCGACAAACAGTGATCAACGGCATCAACCATGACCTATTCGTTCTTACGCCCAGAAACAACATCTCGACCCGAGGACAGACTCGCCCGGACAAAACTGAAACCGCTGCTGAAAAATGCCAGCCGTATTCCTCCTAAAAACCTCAGCGACAGGTCGGCTGTCTTTGTACTAAGCAATAACTGATTTTCTGGCTCTGCTGACAAATATATGCCAACAGAGTCAATCAGCCTTTTTACTCACCCGTTAATAATCGCGAGGAAGCCCTGACGGCATGCCTACAGGGGCGTGGTCTGCCCAATAACACCAACAATCTGTCAATACAAAGACACTGTTAACGGCTAAAGCGTTAGATAGTATGAAGTCCTTTGCTAATTATACCAATCGGCCTTTCTAATTGCGGTATAAATCTTAGAAGCAGTCTTAAAAGTCTGCCCGTAGCGAGGACTGCGAGAAATAGAGGATAAAAAGTCGCTTTTGTGAGGAGAATAGCGGGACTATTTGACGAACAAAAGCGACTTTTCAGACCCATTTATCGTAGCCGCAGTAGGAGCATGACTGTTAAGACGGCTTCTCAGGGTTTGCCCAGAGTGAATCGTAGAGGCATGGATCATTTATGAAATATACGGATTTTTTGCCGGCTCTATTGTTAAGCGGTATGTTGGCAACAATGCCAGTTCGGGGGACGGAGGCAGTTTCTGCCAATCTGCCCAGTTTGGGGGATGCCACCTCGGGTATCATTTCACCTCAGCAGGAGTATGAGCTTGGACGTAGATACCTTAAGGTGATACGCGGTCAAACCCCCACTGAAAGTGACGCGGAGCTCAAGGACTACCTTGAACGGCTGGTCTCCCGCCTCTCAGCCGCCAGTGAACTCAAAGACCATCGCCTTACCACGCTGATTATTAAAGATACCAGGATTAATGCCTTCGCCGCGCCGGGAGGCATTATTGGTGTCAATACGGGTCTCTTTTTAAACGCGAATTCTGAAGCTCAGTTTGCTGCTGTTTTGGCGCATGAATTAGCGCACCTCAGCCAGCGACATTACGCCCGGAATGTTGAAAATGCCAAGAACAACAGTTTACCTACCGCAGCGGCTATTCTCGGGTCCATTATCCTTATCGCTGCCGGTGGTGCCGAAGCGGGGGCCGCAGGTATTACCAGTACCATGGCTGGACTGATGAGTTCACAATTGGGTTTTAGTCGGCAGTTAGAGCGAGAAGCTGATAATCTGGGAATGGTCACGCTCGTGCGCGCGGGCTTTGATCCTCGCGCAATGTCGGATGTTTTTGAACAGATGGGCAAGGCTCACCGTTTTAGTAGCCGTCCCCCTGAGTTTTTGTCGACCCACCCGGTAACAGAAAACCGGATCTCGGACTCTCGTGCCCGTGCAGACCAGATGCGTGCCAAGGGAGGAACAGATTCAGAGAGTTACCAGTTGATGCGGATGCGTGCCGTTGTCCTGAGCACTGACAACCCCCATGCCCTGCTCAACGAATTAACCAAAGAATTAGCCACCAGGCATTCTGGCAACCCTGACATTACTCGCTATGGCATTGCCTTGCTGGCCACTCAAACCAATCAGATAAAACAAGCGGAAACAGCCCTTGAACCTTTGTTGAAAAGCAATCCTGATAATCTGTATTATCTGATCGCCAAGGCCAATCTTGACGCGGCTGCTGGTAATACGGCAGTAGCGATAAAAAACATCAATAAGGCACTGGAAGTCTATATTGATTACTACCCGTTAATGGTCACGAAAGCGACTCTTTTGACCCAGCAAAAAAACTATAAAGCCAGCAGGGATATCTGGTTAGCGCTGAGCGATAGGCGTCAGGACGATCCTGATATCTGGTATGAACTGGCAGAAGCTCAAGGGCAGGCAGGGGATATTCTTGGCCTGCATCAGGCCCGGGCAGAGTATTTCTTTCTGACTGGCAATATTGATGACGCCATCAAGCATATCCAATATGCGCAGAAAATGGTGAAAAATAACTTCGCCCTGAAAACCGCTCTGGATAAAAAACTTAAAGATATGTATGACTACCGGAAGAACATGAGCAATTGACATCCTCCGACGTGAAGAGGGTGTCGCAAAACTCTTAATTTTCTCCGTCGTCATGCTGTACAGGGATTGTACGAACCATGCGCCAGGGAGGGCAGTCTACCCCTTGGTATCATGCGGCTTGAGCGCTTCACCTCCCTGTGAGATAGATCCCGTATATTCCCTATACGGGATGACGCCGGAACGCGTTGAGGCTTTTGCGACACCCTCATTGTGGAAACGCGTATGGGAGGGTTGAATATGTCCTGTACTTTATCTGACTGTCGATAACGAGTGCGCTAAGCGTGACTAAGTGTCTGGGTATCAGCCCCATGATACGATACCTTGTTTTGTCAGCGGTGAATGAATGCCGCATCCAACCCAGGCTAACCGAGTAGGCTAATTATGGATCATAGCGCCCACAACAAGCTGGTATCGTTCATCTGGTCAATAGCCGATGACTGTTTGCGTGATGTGTACGTGCGGGGTAAGTACCGGGATGTTATCTTGCCCATGGTGGTGCTGCGCCGCCTCGACGCGCTGCTGGAACCCACCAAAGCAGCGGTGCTGAAAGAATACCACTTCCAGAAAGACGATATGGGGCTAACGGAGCTGGAGGACAAACCCTTAACCAACGCCTCAGGCTATGTGTTCTACAACACCAATAAAGACACGCTGAAAGATATCCGCGCCAAGGCAGTGAATAGCCCACACATCCTTTCTATGGAGCTGGAAGCCTACCTCAACGGCTTTAGTGCCAATGTGAAGGAGATTATCAGCCGGTTTAACCTCAAGGCACAAATTCAACATATGGCGCGTAAGAATGTTCTGTTCGGCGTGCTCGAAAAGTTTGTCTCTGACGACATTAACCTCACGCCCTTTGAAACCGAAGACCACGACGGCAACCGCCTGCCGGCGCTGAGCAACCTGGGCATGGGGTATGTGTTTGAGGAGCTGATCCGTAAGTTTAACGAAGAGAATAACGAAGAGGCCGGTGAACACTTTACCCCACGGGAAGTGATCGAGCTGATGACCCATTTGGTGTTTGACCCGGTGAAAGACCAGTTGCCTGATACCATTACCGTGTATGACCCGGCCTGTGGTTCTGGCGGTATGCTGACCGAGTCCCAAAACTTTATCACCGATGACGAAGGCCCTATTCAGGCTAAAGGGCGGGTGTACCTGTATGGCAAAGAGGTGAACGACGAAACCTATGCCATTTGTAAGTCGGATATGATGATCAAGGGTAATGATCCGGCCAATATCCGCAGTGGCTCCACCCTGAGCCGTGATGAGTTTAGCGGTACCGGGTTTGACTTTATGCTGTCTAACCCGCCCTACGGCAAAAGCTGGGCCAGTGAGACGCAGTTTATTAAAGACGGCAGTGATGTGATTGATATCCGTTTTCAGGTAACCCTTAAAGACTATTGGGGCAAGGCAGAGCGGGTGGATGCCGTGCCACGCTCCAGCGACGGCCAGCTGCTGTTTTTAATGGAAATGGTCAGCAAGATGAAGCCGGTAAAAGAAACGGCTCAGGGCGTCAGTGGTGGCTCCCGTATTGCTTCTGTCCATAATGGCTCCAGCCTGTTTACCGGCGATGCCGGGGGCGGTGAGAGCAATATTCGCCGGTATATTATCGAAAACGACTGGCTCGAAGCCATTGCGCAGCTGCCTGATAATCTGTTTTATAACACGGGCATTACCACCTATATCTGGCTGTTGTCCAACAATAAACCGGCTCACCGTAAAGGCAAGGTACAGCTGATTGATGCCAGCCAATTGTTCCGCAAGTTGCGTAAAAACCTGGGTAAGAAAAACTGTGAGTTCTCCCCCCAACAGGTAAAGGCTATTGCTGAGCATTATGTGAAGATGCTGGGCGAAGAAGCCGTACAGGCTGATCACGATGCCAGCCAGACACCCGTGGCCAAGGTGTTTGATAACAGTGATTTTGGCTACCACAAAGTCACCATCGAGCGCCCCGACCGGCGTAAAGCGCAGTTCAGTGCCGAGCGCATCGCTCCGTTACGGTTTGATAAAAGCCTGAAAGAACCCATGGAATGGGCCTATGAGCAATGGGGTGCGGCGGTCTATGACAAAACCACACTGGCCGACCATAGCAAAGAACTGTTGGGCTGGTGTGAAGACAATGAGATTACCCTGAACCGTAAGAACCGCACCAAACTGTTGGACGTAAAAACCTGGGAGAAGCAGCGCAAGCTGTTACAGATGGCTGAAAAGCTGATGGAAGGCGTGGGTGAGGGCGAGTTCAGCGACTTTAATGTGTTCCGCCAGCAGGTAGACAGCCTCTTTAAAACCGCCAGCAAGCTGTTTCTGGAAGAGAGCAAGACCAGGTTCACTGCTACAGATAAAAAGGCCATTCTGAATGCCGTGAGCTGGTATGACGCCTCTGCCGAAAAAGTGATCGCTAAACAAACGGTGATGAAAGAGAAAGACCTGAAAACATTGTTAGCCACACTGGGCTGCGCCGAAGCGCAATTACCCGACTTTGGCTATTACCCCGTGGAAGGCGGCAAACCCCACGAATACCGCGCCTACGAAAGCCATGCCGACAGCCGCGATACGGAGTCCGTACCGCTCAAGGATAATATACACGACTACTTCCTGAAGGAAGTGCGCCCCCATGTGGCCGATGCCTGGATCAACCTGCCCTCGGTGAAGGTGGGTTATGAAGTGAGCTTTAACAAATACTTCTACAAGCACACGCCACTGCGCTCTATGGAAGCCGTCGCGCAGGATATCGTCACGCTGGAGAAACAGAGCGAAGGTTTGATTGCTGACATACTGGGCATGGATGTAGCCACACTGGTGGGCGAGGAGGTGGCCCATGGTTGAGCAGCCATTGGTGAACCTGCCCCGGTATGATGCCTATAAAGACTCAGGGATTGAGTGGCTGGGGGATATTCCTGTTGGGTGGGAGGTGCACAGGTTTCGAAACCTGTTTCAGTTCAGTAAAGGATTGAATATTACAAAGGAGAATCTACAAGATACTGGTGTGCCTTGTGTTAATTATGGTGAAGTGCACTCAAAGTATGGGTTTGAAGTTAATCCTAATAAGCATCTTCTAAAGTGTGTTAGCGATGAGTATCTAGCTGATTCTTCAAAGTCGCTTCTTTCAAATGGAGACTTTATCTTTGCTGATACCTCAGAGGATATTGAAGGGTCTGGAAACTTTTCTCAGCTGGTAAATGCAACTAAACCAGTTTTTGCTGGTTATCATACAGTCATTGCACGCCCACAGGGGGCGGTATATCACAGGTTTCTGGCGTATGTTTGCGATTCGTTATCTTATCGTGCCCAAATACGAAAAAGTGTTAAGGGTGTGAAAGTGTACAGTGTGACAAAAGCGATTCTTAAAGACACTTTTGTCTGGCTACCGTCTTTTATAGAGCAGCAAGCCATAGCCGCCTACCTCGACCAAAAAACCGCCCGTATTGATCAGGCCGTGGCGATGAAGGAACGGCAAATTGAGCTGCTCAAAGAGCGCCGCCAAATCCTGATTCAGCAGGCCGTCACCCGTGGCCTTGACCCGGATGCCCCCCTGAAGGATTCCGGCGTGGACTGGATAGGTGAGGTGCCTGCGCATTGGGATATTAAGCGGGCAAAATACCTTTTTACGGAAGTGGATGAGCGTTCCGAAGAGGGTAAGGAAGAGTTGTTGTCAGTCTCCCATATGACAGGGGTGACGCCTCGCTCAGAAAAAAATGTCACCATGTTTATGGCTGAGAATTACACTGGCTCAAAAACATGCCAGAAGAACGACCTTGTCTTTAACATCATGTGGGCATGGATGGGGGCATTGGGGGTTGCAGACAGGCCAGGCATTGTCAGTTCCTCATACGGCATTTACAGACAGCGTGTTGAAAACAGCTTTAACCCTTTGTATCTGGAGTGGCTGCTAAAGACAGTGGGTTATATTGAGCATTACAATCGTGTATCAACGGGACTTCACTCTTCGCGGTTGCGTTTTTATAGCCATATGTTTATGGATATGGAAATAGGTTTTCCGAGCATTGAAGAGCAAAATACCATTGTTGACTATGTGCAGGCCGAGTCGGCCAAACTCAACCAGGCCATCACCCTGCAACAACAGCAAATCGACAAACTCAAAGAGTTCCGTGCCACGCTCATCAACAGCGTGGTCACCGGCAAGGTCAAAGTCCCCCAGCCTGAGGTGGCCTGATTGCCACTACGACCCTCGTTCCCGCGCTTTGCGTGGGAATGTTTATCGCCTTCACCGATTTCATAATGAACGTTTCATAACTGAACTTGTCTGTTAATGAGTGAATCATAAAAATAAAGTAACAGACATTAAGCTGGTATTAGTGGGCGCATTTCCCTGATACATCACGTTATTTTTACGCCTTTCACGCATAACCACTGGTAAACCATCGCCTGTTATCAAACAATAACAGACAGGATAATACCATCTATAAAACGACACATTGTTATTAGGGGCAAACGACCACTGTTTACCGATTGCGTCCCCTCAAGGAGTTACTATGCCCAGCCAGACCAATGAACAGGCACTGGAAATTGCCATCGAAAAATACCTTACCGGCACCTGGCAGGAGCAGGCGAAAACCCTGGGGGAAGGGCAGAGCACCCCACTGCTCACCCCAAACCATGGTTATCAGATGGGCTGGCCAGCGGACTTTGACGCCCAGTTAGCCATGGATACCGGCCGCTTCTGGGCCTTTCTGGCCGCCACACAGCAGGAAGAACTTGATAAATTAAAACGCCGGGGTGCCGACTGGCAACAGGTGGTGCTGGCCCGCTACGACAAGATGGTTCAAAAATACGGGTTGTCGCGCCTGCTGAAAAAAGGATTAGATATCGACGACGCTCACCTGACTCTGATGTACCCGGCACCACTGGCACACAGTACCGCAGTGGTGGCAGAACGGTACAATGCTAATGTCTTCAGTTGTATCCGGCAGGCGCGGTATTCCCAGAGCAACCCGCTGGAAGAAATCGACATGGTGTTGTTTATCAACGGCCTGCCCTTTGCCACGCTGGAGCTAAAGAATGCCTGGACAGGGCAAACGGCACGCTACCATGGCCAGAAACAATACCGTAACGACCGTGACCCACACCAACCCTTACTACAGTTTGGCCGCTGCCTGGCGCATATGGCCGTGGATACCGATGAAGTGTACATGGCCACCAAACTTACCGGCAAAAGCACCTTCTTTTTGCCCTTCAATAAAGGCCATAACGACGGTGCCGGCAACCCGCCCAACCCTAACGGGCATAAATCCGCTTACCTGTGGGAAGACGTGTTTAGCCGCGACAGTATCACCGCCATTATTGAACACTTTGTCCGCCTCGATGGTTCCCCCCGCAAACCGTTAAATAAACGAACCTTGTTCTTCCCCCGTTATCACCAGCGCCAGGTGGTGCGTAAGCTGGTGAAGGATGTGAGTGAGCAGGGTGTGGGTAAACGTTATCTGATTCAACATTCGGCAGGTTCCGGTAAGTCTAACTCCATCACCTGGGCGGCCTATCAGCTCATAGAAGCCTATCCGGCCAATGCCAAAGCCGCCGGGGAACGACGACCCGACCAGCCGATGTTTGACTCGGTGATTGTGGTGACTGACCGGCGACTGCTCGATCAGCAAATTCGGGAGAACATCCGGCAGTTCTCAGAAGTCTCTGGCTTGGTAGCACCGGCCCATAATTCCAGGCAGTTACTGGAGGCGATGGAGAAAGGCAGCCGGATTATTATTACCACCATCCAGAAGTTCCCGTTTATCGTCGATAGCGTGGCGAACCTGAAAGACAACCGGTTTGCCATTATTATTGATGAGGCGCATAGCTCACAGAGTGGCTCTGCCCACGACACTATGAACCGCGCCATGGGCAATGTGAATGCTGAGGATGACAGTGAGCCGGAAGACACGCAGGACAAGATTCTGGCCGCCATGAAAAGCCGCAAGCTGAAAAACAATGCGTCTTACTTTGCCTTCACGGCCACCCCTAAAAACACCACCCTGGAAAAGTTTGGCGTACGCCAGAGTGACGGCACGTTTAAACCCTTCGACCTGTACTCCATGAAACAGGCCATTGAGGAAGGCTTTATCCTTGACGTGCTGGCTAATTATACCACCTACAAAAGCTACTACGAGATCGAAAAGTCCATTAAAGACAACCCGGAGTTTGACAGCAAAAAAGCCCAGAAGGCATTGCGCGGCTACGTGGAAGGCAGCAAGGAAAGCATTGGGGTGAAAACCGAGGTGATGATGGACCACTTTCTGCCCAATATCATCCATGCCAAAAAGCTCAAGGGGAAAGCCAAGGGGATGGTGGTGACCCAGAATATCCGGGCCGCCATTCTTTACTATCAGGCTATTTGCCGCTACCTGAAAGACAAGGGTAACCCGTTTAAGGTGTTGATTGCCTTTTCCGGCAAAGCTACGGTGGACGGAAACGAATACACCGAAGCTGATATGAATGGCTTTTCAGAAACCGATACCCGCGAAAAGTTCGCTGAAGATGAATACCGCTTACTGGTGGTGGCCAACAAATACCTGACCGGCTTTGACCAGCCCAAACTGACGGCGATGTACGTTGACAAAAAGCTACAGAGTGTGCTGGCGGTGCAGGCACTGTCTCGCTTAAACCGGGCAGCGCCCAGTCTGGGCAAAAAGACAGAAGACTTGTTTATCCTGGACTTCTTTAACAAGGCGGAAGACATTAAAAAGGCATTTGACCCGTTCTATACGGCCACGACCCTGTCGCGGGCCACGGATATCAATGTCCTCCATGACCTGAAAGCTGAGCTGGATGTGACAGAGGTGTACCATTGGCCTGAGGTTGAGCAATTCAACGAATGGTACTTTGCCAGTGCCGATGCACAGCAGCTCAGCCCCATTATCGACACTGCGGCTGAACGGTTTAACAGTGCGCTGGAGCTGACGGACGAAGAAAAGGCTGACTTCAAGATCAAGGCCAAGCAGTTTGTTAAAATCTATGGGCAGATGGCAGCCATTATCCCCTTCGATATGCTCAGCTGGGAGATGCTGTTCTGGTTCCTGAAGTTCCTGGTGCCCAAGCTGATTGTTCGTGACCCGGATCAGGATAAAATTGATGGTCTGCTGGATTCCGTGGATTTAACCTCCTACGGATTAGAACGGGTCAAGCTGAGTCATTCTATTCAACTGGATGACAGCGAAAGTGAGGTTGACCCGCAAAACCCTAACCCCCGGGGTGCCCACAGTGGTGGAGACGACAAGGAAACCCTGGATACTATTGTTGACCACTTTAACGAGCGTTGGTTTGAAGCCTGGGGCAATACCCCTGAAGAAAAGCGGGTGAAGTTCCTGAACATTGCCAACAGCATGAAGGCGCACGAAGACTTTGCCCGCCGCTACCAGCAAACACAGGACGCCCACCATAAAGAGCTGGTGTTCACCGAGATCTTCGATGATGTCATGCTCGACCAGCGCGCCCACGATATGGCGCTCTACCGGCTACTGGCGAAAGATGAGGCGTTTAAGACTGCCTTGAAGGACAGTGTCAGGCGGTTGATTGGGGGATAGTTCAGGCAGGCTTTAGCCGCTTGAGGCGCGCTCTGGCTTCCTTCCAGGGTAAGCGCCGTTGATTGGCTTCCATTTTGTCGTATGCGGCATTGGCCTGCGCGACGGTGATAATGCCATGTGTCACCATACCTTCAATGAGCCATAAGGTACCTCTGAGGGTAACCTTCTCTGCCTGTGCCGCTTTTCTGAGTGCCTGATCACCGGTGAGTAGCGGGCAGGTTTCCTGTTTGGCTAATGCCAGCGCAAAGAGATCGTATCGGCCAGCCTTACTGTATTGGCTGTTAAGGGTTATCGCATACATCATGGTTTCAGAGTTGAGCGACAATTGTCGTAGTCCCATAGCAGGCAGGTAACTGTGTTGCTCTTGTAGCTCATCGTGAAACAATATATCAGGCACCGCAAAGGTGTAGGGCAGCTGGAATAACTCGTTAATCAGGCCAGCGACTTCTAAATCAATGATGACATTGCTATCGCTGATGACGTACTGCTGCTGCATCCTGGTCTCCCATCATACGGAGCTGGTGAAAACGAGAGACAGGCATACCCAGCAGCTCGGCTGCCTTGGATTCGCCAATAAACTGTTCACCCAGTGCCCTGTATACCAGATGCTTGAACAGAGAAGGGGTTTCATGTTTTAGGGGCTCAGGCTCTTGTTTGCGCAGACCAAGCTGAGTCATACGGATAAACAGCGACTTTTTCTGCCCTTTGCCAATAATTGCCAGGTCAGCGCACCGGTATAAACTGGCTGCCATGCTCAACCCAAACTCCCGCTTCATAAACAGGAGTTCTCGCAGTTCTAACCCTGTACGCCGCTCACCAATCATGGCCTGGACGGATGCTTTCGGTGCCAGAAATGCCCCGGCAAAGCGGTTGCAAGCGTATTCTTCGTCGATAGTCTCAGGCAGCTGGTCATGTAAGATCAGGTGACCCAACTCATGGGCCAGTGTGAACCGCTGCCGATCACCAGGCCATTGACTGGACACTACAACCACAGGCATACCTTCTACGGTACCACTCAGTCCGTCGAACCGCTTGTCGTCACAGTCATTAACAAACACCAATATGCCCTGATTCTCAAGCACATCAATCAGATCAGGGATAGCATTGGTGCCCAGCTGCCAGATATCACGCACATGCTCTGCAACGGCTTCGACATCGTCCAGCGTTTTAATAACCCGTGACGCTGCTGGTGGCTTAAAATGGCTGACAGGAGGCTCAGGGAACAGGTTGTTTAACTCGAGTCGGCGTTCAATCTGGTCGAGAACATCGGCCTGAATGCTGGCTTCTACTTTCTTAGGCAGCGTAGTGCGCTTACGGAACTCGACATCCTTAAGTTCGCAGCTTTCAGGGCGAAAGAAGTACTCCAGGCGTACACCGGTGCACTTGGCCCACTTAATCAGTAAAGACGATTCAGGTACAAGCTTACCCTGCTCGAACTTATGAACAGCTGTCTGGGATATCTCAAGTTTTTCACCCATTGCACGAAGGGACAATTTAGCCCCCGTACGCGCCCGTTTTAGTCGCTCTGCGAACATAGCATTGCATTCTCTCTCAATATAGGTTTACAAAATCATCTTATTTTCAGATAAGTGTAAACCAAAAAAGTTCAAAAATGTGAAGGGAGAGAAAAAAACCTGAAAGCGGACTTTCAGGTATCAATAAAATGACTATCCTGTTGATTTTATTGAGGATGGCTGTCCGTAAGGAAACGGTAAGTTATTGTTTTTACTGCTGAGGCTTCTCTGCTGTCTCGTTTGAGGTCAATCGGTTTTCCATAAACTGACCTAAGGTACGGATCGCATCAACTTTAGAGTCTTGAGCCAGATACGCATATTTTAGCGTCATTTCTATAGACTCATGCCCCAGAAATTCCCGGACATGGTTCAGGTTGACTCCGGCCATGACCAGGTTGCTGGCAAAGCTGTGGCGAAGGTCATGAAACCGGAAATTACGGGCTTTATCTGTTAAAGTTCAGCATACGCTCCAAAGGAATCAGCGCTTTTGTTCGCATCTTTTGTGGTACGACAATCTGATGTTTGTCTGAGGGCGCCTCCAGACACGCCAGCAATGCGTCAAGGGAGTTCATTGCCATCCACGGACAGTGGGCACAACTTTGACAAGTGCCACCGCTACCTCGGGTTGGCGCTTCAATAAACGTTTTTTCAGGGGACGCCTGCTGCATTTTGTAGAAAATGCCACGGTCAGTGGCCACGATAAACTGCTGATTGGGCAGTTCGTTCGATGCTTTGAGCAAATGGCTGGTTGAACCAACGACATCGGCCAGTTCCACAACGGATTCAGGCGATTCCGGGTGAACCAGTACGGCAGCGTCCGGGTAAACGGTTTTCAGGTCAACAATCCCTTTGGCTTTGAACTCTTCGTGCACAATGCAGCTACCGTTCCACAGTAACATGTCCGCGCCGGTCTGGTTGATAATATACTGGCCAAGGTATTTATCCGGCCCCCAGATAATCTTTTTTCCCTGCGCGTCGAGGTGATCAACAATATCCAGCGCGCAGCTCGAAGTAACCACCCAGTCAGCACGAGCCTTTACCGCGGCTGAGGTGTTAGCATAGACAACGACTTCCCGCTCAGGGTGTTGATCACAAAATGCAGAAAATTCATCCACGGGGCAACCCAGATCCAAAGAGCACTCAGCGTTAAGAGTGGGCATCAAAATAGTTTTTTCAGGACTCAGAATGCTTGCGGTTTCCCCCATAAAACGCACGCCAGCAACCACTAATGTAGACGCCGGATGACGGCTACCAAAACGTGCCATTTCCAGGGAGTCACCAATAAAACCGCCTGTTTCTTCTGCCAGGGCCTGAATAACAGGGTCGGTATAATAATGGGCAATCATTACTGCCTGGCGCTTATCGAGCAGCTCACAGGCTCGTGCTTTTTTAGCGTCCTCTTGTGGAGTATCCAACTGTTGTGCGGCAATACTACCATGAAGGTAGTCCTGACCGGTCTTTCTCAGATTTACTGCGCTCATAGGCTTTGTTAACCAGACGCACTTCGTGGGAGATAGCCTGTACTGAAGTGCTCTTTTCTCTATTTGCTGATATCATGAGGTACGCATACTACCACAAAATACCTGATTAAGAAGCTGTCCAAAAAGTCTTCATCATTCCCGCCTGTGTCGGAATCATAAAGGGACAGAAAACGGCAGCCGTGGCATTTTCAACCCTCGGCTACACGCAAGGTCTGCCGCGCTTTAACCTGAGTTCACGTTTAATGGGGTGCTTGCTCCGCGGAAATGGCCCCGGACATTGTTGGTTGTTCAATACTGTGACGTATCTCTGAACCAAGCACTTTAAAGGCTTCTTCTGCTGCCTGGATCACCTGATGGTCAAAAGTGATGGCATTGTTTTGGGCTATTTCAATCATTTTTTCTTTGCGCAGGGCCTCAATAAACCCTTTAAACAGGGATTTATCAAAAAATTCAGGCGCGTTCAGCCCGTGAATAATACTCAGTCGCTGGGCAAGGTCTCGTGCCCGGTTCTCCAATGCGCCTTGCTCAATCGTACCGTTACCATGGCTGATCAGAATACTGATGGTCATATAGAAGCGCTCAAGGGTTTGAATAATTGCCCGGGAGAACACGCTCAGCTGAATAGAAGCTGTAGAGGCGGTGTCGGGTTTGACGTAACGCGCTGTGCCATCACGGACAATTAAACCACTGTCCACCATCGCGTTGAGGGACTGACTGACGACTTTCAAAAAGGCACGAGGACGCCATTCAATAAATAGCTCGGAACTTAGATACGGGTAAAGTATAGAGCAAATCCGCAGGACTTCCTTACGACTCATCCGGTTGTTATTGACAAATAAACAGCTGATCAGTGACGGGATAGCAAAGATATGCAAGACATTATTGCGGTAATAAGTCATTTGAACCGCGGTTTTGTCGTTCATCCGAAAGATATCACCCAAAGAGTCACTTTGTCGTGTGATCAGCCTGAGCTTTTCAACGTACGCAATCATTGCCGCGGGTTTGAGGTCAGTAATCACGGTTTTATTACTGTAGGGCATTCGGCGCAGCAAGGAGGTATAAGTGTCAAGCTGTAGCAAGAGCTCCTGCTCACCAAGGGCATGACGCGGCGTTGACAACAACGCCATGGCGACAAGGTTCACCGGGTTGATGGTCGCCGCTGAATTGATTCGGCTGACTATTTTTCGGGCAAGCTCATCAGTGGCGCCTTTCAGCCACGCCGGTTTCAGGTCATCGGGGTTGGCTTGACGCCAGTGAGGAACTGCCTGATCGAGAAATTTGTCCAGGTGGATGGGATTACCAAAATTCACCCAGGCTTTACCAAAATTATCGTTTAACGCGGCCAGGGTGCGGAAAATATCCAAAGGAGACTCTTTCTTTTTTGTTTTACCACGAAGCTCACCGAGGTAGGTGCCCACTTCCAGCAGTTTTTCATAGCCAATATAAACCGGAACAAAACTGACGGGTCTGCGGTTGTCCCGTAAATAGCTGCGCAGGGAGATGGACAGCATGCCTGTTTTTGGTGACAAGGTTCTGCCAGTGCGTGAGCGCCCACCCTCAATAAAATATTCCATGGGAAACCCCCGACTGGCCAGGGTATACATGTATTCATGAAATACACTGCTGTAGAGGGGGTTGCCCTTGAACGTACGGCGCATAAAAAACGCGCCGGATTTACGCAGAATTTTGCCCACAAAGGGCATATTCAGATTAATGCCGGCGGCAATGTGCGGTGGGGTTAACCCCTGGTAATAAAGAACATAAGACAGCAGAAGGTAATCTATATGACTGCGGTGACAGGGCACGTAAATAATAGTATGGGTTTTCGCCAGCTCTTTTACCGGCTCTATATTATGGATGCTGACGCCATTATACAGTTTGTTCCAGAACCAGGTCAGCACAATGTCCAGAAAACGAATAGCGGAAAACGAAAAGTCTGAAGCAATTTCATCGGCGTATGTTTTGGCGGCATATTCGGCTTCTTCTCGGGTAATGTTCTTACTTTTGGCTTCTTCCGCAATTGCCCGCTGGAGATGGGGACTGTTAATCAGGCCATTGACCAGTGTACGACGGTGCGAGAGGTCAGGGCCAATAATCGAGGTGCTCAATTGCCGGAAATGGACGCGCAGAACCCGGCCAATTTTTCTCAGCGTGCGTTGATGGTCATAACCTTCATCGGTCAGTTTTCGCAATGACAATGCCGGACTGAAATGAACCAGGGTGTTTCGGCCATGCAACAGTGTCGCCAAGAACTTGCGGAAGCGTCCACCGAGACTAAAGTTCCAGTCAAACAGCAGTTTCAGGGCAGACTGTTCCTTATCGGGTGTTCTTCCCCAAAAAACAGAGACGGGGATGATCTGCACATCATCAATGTCATTTTTTTCTACCCGCTCCAGAAGTTTTTCGAGGGTTCTCGATACGCCGGGTCGTTCCCGCTGAAAGATAAACCCTTCCTGTTGACCGAGGTAAAAAAAGGCATACTCACCTTCGTTGTTGTGACTGATGACAGAATGGGGGCGAGGCAGCCCCGCCTTGATGCACTCATTTTCAAGAATGAGCAGATCTGACAGTGACCGATGACGAAACACGTAGCAAGTAGGCTTGGAAGCATCTATTTTCAGACTGTCAGCGCTGTTGTTACGGACAGTGGTTTTTACCCAGCTTGAGAGAATTTTACGACAGCTATGAAAAACAACACGGTTTAGGGTAATGGATTTTTGCATGAAACGCGCTAGAGGCCCGG
This sequence comes from Candidatus Sororendozoicomonas aggregata, assembly GCF_031528575.1. NCBI lineage: Bacteria > Pseudomonadati > Pseudomonadota > Gammaproteobacteria > Oceanospirillales > Endozoicomonadaceae > Candidatus Sororendozoicomonas > Candidatus Sororendozoicomonas aggregata. The sequence goes on along the minus strand of NZ_JAVLSP010000071.1, from coordinate 167 downwards.
GCTAGTCAAAGCAAACGCTGGATGAGCATTCTTATAACATGTGGCGCGCATCCAGCTCTGTAGTAGTGAGAAGCAGTCTTAAAAGTCATGCTCCTACCGCGGCTACGATAAATGGGTCTAAAAAGTCGCTTTTGTTCGTCAAATAGTCCCGCTATTCTCCTCACGAA